>JACNJP010000397.1 GCA_014382465.1 Planctomycetota bacterium | reverse complement strand
GGCGCGGGGGGCCGGCGCGGCAGGCGATCCCCAGGCCGTCGTCGGACTCGAGCGCGGTTCCGGGGGCAGCGGCGGTCCCGGGCCCGGCCCCGACCGCTTCGTGGACCCGCAGCTCCGGGCCGTCCGGCGCCGCCGCGAAGGCGACCGGCCACCCGGCCATGGCGCGGACCTGCCGGTCGAGCTGTTCGGCGGTCGCCGCCCACTCGATCCGCGCGTGCTCGCGCTTCAGCTTGCGGCAGACGGTCACTCTGGACTCGTCCTGCTCGGCGCCCGCCGGCAGCGGTCCCTCGCCGACCTGGTCGAGGAAGGCTGTCAGCAGCTCCGCACCGAGCCGCGACAGCCGCGGCGCCAGCTCGGCGGCCGTGGCCCGGGGGCCGAGCGGCACTCGCCGCTCGGCCAGCACCGCCCCGGCGTCGAGCGCCAGCACGACCTTCTGCAGGCACACGCCGGTGGCCTGGTCGCCCGCCAGCAGCGCGGCCTGGATCGGGCTGGCTCCCCGCCAGCGCGGCAGCAGCGACCCGTGCAGGTTGACGCAGCCGAAGCGTGGGATGTCGAGGAAGTCCTGGACCAGGAGCTGGCCGAAGCTCACCACCACCCCGAGGTCGGGCTCGAGCGCCGCGAACGCTTGCAGGAACTCGGGGTCGCGGGCGGACTCCGGCCGCAGCACCGGAACCCCCGCTTCTTCGGCGAGGAGCACCAGCGGACTCTCGGCCTGCCGGCGGCCGCGACCGGCACGCCGCGGCGGCGCGGTCACCAGGGCGACCGGCGCCTCGCTCCGGGCGCAGAGCGCTTCGAAGGAGGCGGTGGCGAACGGCGGCGATCCGAGGAAAACCAGGCGCATGGCAGCGATCGGGCCGCCGGAACCCGCCTAGACGTGGGCTTCGACCAGGGCCTTGAGCTGATCGTAGTTCATGCCGCCGGTGTGGCGGCCGACCTCTTCCCCGCCCTTGAAGACGATGAAGGTCGGGATGGCCATGACGCCGTACTGGGCCGGGACGCCGGGGCTGTCCTCGGTGTTCAGCTTGACGATCTTGGCCTGGTCGCCGAGCTCCGCGGCGAGCTTGTCGACGGCCGGAGCCATGGCGCGGCAGGGCCCGCACCAAGGGGCCCAGAAATCGACCAGGACGGGCTTGGCGGAGGACAGGACCTCCTCCTGGAAAGTGGCATCAGCGACTTCTGCGGCGTTCGACATGGGGTTCTCCTGGGATTCCAGCGCTCAATGTAGGTGAATTCCGCGGAGCCTTCCAGGGCTTCGCTAGAGCGCGTCTTCTTCCAGCAGGTCGCCGACTTCCGGCTCCATCTCGTCGGCGTGTCGGTCGAAGCCCTCATCGAGCTCTTCGAGGTGGATTTCGACCTGCTGGGAGCTCCGTGACACCAGAATGTCGCCGAAGGTGTCGGTCTGCTCCAGGTCGATCGCCTGCTGCTTCGCCAGCTCGAGCAGCGCCACGAGGTAGTAGGCGGCGTCCTCGCGGAAGGTCTGCTCCTGGGTGAAGACCTCGCGCAGGCTGAGCTTGCCGCCGCCCTCGATGCGGCTCCAGACCTCCTCGACGTACCAGGACAGCGGCCGGCCCTGCTCCCGCACCCGGTGCGGACGCATGAAGCCGGTCTCTTTCTCCAAACGGCGGAAGACCTTGAGGAGGTCCCACGCCGAGACCTCGCCGGGCTCCCACTCCTCTTCCTCCTCGTCCTCGTCGAGGTCGTACTTGCCGAGCCACTTGCCGCCGGCCGGCAGCAGCTTGGCCCGCCGGCGCCAGGATGCCCCCAGCGAGTCGGCGGCCTGGCGCAACTCCTTGTAGACCAGGAGCTGCTGCACCAGCTCCTCGCCGGGGTCGAAGGGGTCCTCGTCCTCGTCGAGCTCCTCGTGGGGCAGCAGCGAGCGGCTCTTGATCGCGAGCAGGGTGGCGGCGACCACCAGGAAGTCCGCCGCCTCGTCGACGTCGATCCGCTCCATCGAGCGGACGTACTGGCAGTAGGCGTCGCAGACCTCGGCCAGCGAAACGACGTGGATCTCGAGCTCCTTGTCGCGCACCAGCTGCAGCAGCAGGTCAAGCGGCCCCTGGAACACCCGCTCGAGGTGGACGGTGAAGTCCATGGCCTCGTCGGCCGCCACGGGACCAGGGCCCGGCGCCGGCATCTTGGCGGCGGGGAGGAGGTCGGGGTCGGCGGGTTCGATCACGAGAGGACGCGGCGGGGCGAGGCCATTCTAGGGCGAGGACTTGTTCGCCCGGGAGGCTAAGTGAGACCGACGACCAAGAGGACGGATTCGAAGACAGGGGAAACGATGCCCCAAAGGACCACCCAGAAGCCGGGAACGAAAAGGAAAAGGGCGATCAGGATCATCATGCCGAATCGTTCCAATTGGACATAGGAGGCGAGCGCCTGGCGGGCGCCCAGCCTGCTCAAGCCGTACATCACCACCCGCGAACCGTCGAGGGGCGGCACCGGAACCAGGTTGAAGACGGCGAGAAGAACATTCAGAAAGGTTGCCTGGAGGAGGATTGCCGAACCTGGCTCCAGACTGTGGCGCCACCAGGCGGAGGCCACCAGAAACCCTTCAGGAATTGGGCCGAATACCACCCGCGCGATCTTCTCAGGATCGTCGAACCGACCAATATGGGAAAGAACCGTAAGAAGAACCGCGAAGACGAGCGCGAGAACAAGATTCATTCCCGGACCGGCCAAGGCCACCAGCGCAAAATCGCGCGCCGGCCGGCGCAGGCGGTGGACGGCCACCGGCACCGGTTTCGCTCCGCCGAAGAGCACCCCGCCGCTCATGTAGAGGATCGCCGGCAGCAGGATCGTCATGAACGGATCGATGTGCGGCAGCGGGTTGAGCGTGACCCGGCCCAATTGGCGCGCGGTCGGGTCGCCGAGCTTGTCCGCGACCCAGGCGTGGGCGGCCTCGTGGCTGGTGATCGAGATCACGAGCGCCAGGATGGTTCCGACGGTGACGAAGTCCATGGTGGTAGGGACGCGGGCGAGGCAGGAGGCCGGAGGTGGCGGGTCCGATCTCAATGACCGCCGCTCTTGAGAAGAATTCGGCGAGCGAGCCTGACACCCTCGCCTCATTACAATAAGCCCGCCCGGGGGTGGCCTCTTGTCGGTTTTTGCCCCGGAGCCCATGGCCGTCGACCGGAAACCCGCCCTGACGCGCGGTCTCGAGGTGCTCCAGCTCGAGGCCGACGCCATCCGCACCCTGCAGAGCCGGCTCGGGGCCAGCTTCGAGGAGGCGGTGCGGCTGGTGCTCGCCTGCCGCGGCACGGTGGTCGTGACCGGCATGGGCAAGGCCGGGCTGATCGGGCAGAAGATCTCGGCGACCCTGGCCTCGACCGGCACGCCGAGCCTCTCCTTGCATCCGGCGGAGGCGCTGCACGGCGACCTCGGGCGGGTGCGCGCCGAGGACCTGGTGCTGGCGCTGTCGAAGAGCGGCAAGACCCGCGAGCTGCTCCGGCTGCTGCCGCCGCTGAAGGCGATCGGCGCCAAGGTGGTGGCCCTGACCGAGTCGGAGGACTCGCCGCTCGCCAGCTTCGCCGACCTGACCGTGGCCATGGGCCCGCTGGGCGAGGCCTGCCCGCTCGGCCTGGCCCCCACCGTCACCACCACCGCCCTGCTGGCGCTCGGCGACGCCCTCGCCATGGCGGTGCTGGAGGGCCGCGACTTCACCCGCGAGGAGTTCGCCGCCTACCACCCGGCCGGCGACCTCGGCCGCAGCCTGATGAGGGTCGGCGAGATCATGCGCCAGGGCCGCGAGGTGCCGCTGCTGCGCGCCGGGGCGACGGTCCGCGACGCCCTGGCGGTGATGACCGAGACCCCCGGACGCCCCGGCGCCGCCCTGATCACCACCGAGGACGGCCGCCTGCTCGGCATCTTCACCGACGGCGACCTGCGGCGGCTGGCCCAGTCGGCCGCCGGGATCGGGCTCGACGAGGCCATCGACGGCCACATGGCGCGTTCGCCGCGCTTCGTCCGCGAGGGTCAGTTGGTCGGCGACGCCCTGCACATGGTGCGGGACGCCCACATCGACCAGGTGCCGGTGGTGGCGGACGTGGGTGACCGCGTCGTCGGCCTGATCGACGTCCAGGACCTGCTCGAGGTGCGGCTCTGAACTTCCCCCGTGAACTGCTCGACCGCGCCGCCAAGGTGCGGCTGCTGCTCTCGGACGTCGACGGCGTCTGGACCGACGGCCGCGTCACGGTGCACGCCGACGGCTCGGAGAGCGCCGACTTCCACGTCCAGGACGGCTACGGCCTGGTGATGCTGCGCCGCGCCGGGGTCGAGGTGGCGGTGATCACCGGCCGCGACAACCCGGCGGTGGCGGCGCGGGTCCGGAAGCTCGGCATCGAGGTCCTGCGCATGGGCAGCTTCGACAAGGGGCTGCTGGTCGAGGAGCTGATCCGCGAGCGCGGGCTGCTGCATGAAGAGGTCGCGGCCATCGGCGACGACCTGCCCGACCTGGAGATGTTCGAACGCGCCGGCCTGCGCTTCGCCCCGCCCGAGGGGGTCGAGGCGGTACGGGCCGCCGCCGACTGGGTGACGAGCGCCCGGGCCGGCTTCGGCGCCCTCCGCGAGGTCGCCGACCTGCTGCTCCTGGCCCGCGGCGGTCTGCCGTCGACTTCGTGAACCTCCTCCGCCGGATCGCCTGGTATGCGCTGCTCGCTGCGGTGGTCCTGGTCGGCTGGCAGGCGCTCCTGAAGCAGGTGCCGTGGGGAGTGGCGGTCGTCGACGAGCCGCCGGAGGGCTTCCACCTCCCGGTCGAGGGCATCGGCGAGGTCGGCTTCGGCATCCGCGGCCCGGTCCGCATCACCCTCTCACGGGAGCAGCGCGAGCCCGGAGGGGTGCGCCGAGCGGTGCCGACCATGACCGTCGACGGCCGCAACCCGCGGCCGGCGGAGGCGGCGATGGTCCTCGACCAGACCGTGATCCGGGCCCTCGGCGAGGAAGGGCGCGCGGAGCTCTACCGGGTCGAGGCTCCGCGGGCCTCGCTGGCCCTGAAGCGGGAGGTCCCCGAACCGACCCCTGACCCGAGCCGTCCCTGGAAGCTCAAGTCCCCGGTCCTGACCATGCCGACCCCCCACGGGGAGCTCCGGCTCGAGGTCGAGGCGGCCTCCCTGGTCCCGGATTCCGGGATTCTCGACGGGGAGGGCGTCTTCAGCCTGAAAAACGGGGGTATGTCTTTTTCTGGAAAGAACTTGCGCCTGGACTTGAAGACCGGGGAGGTGGAATTCGGGGACCAGGGGCCGCTCGCCTGGAGCTTCCCGACCCCTCGTGGCGGCCTCTTCCAGGGCCGTTCGGACGGCGGCGGCAGCCTGACCGAGCTGGAGGACGGCGGCCGGCGGCTGGAGCTTCCCGCCGAGGAGCTCTGCGAGCTGCTGCTGCCGCCGGAATCCGGCTTGGAAGGCCGGTTCCGGTCCCATGGGTTCGTCGCGGAGCTGGATCCCGCCCCGGAGGCGGGCGGCTGGGTGCCGCGGAGCGCCCGGGGCGGGGCTCCGAGCAGCTGGACCGGAATCCTAGCCAACGGGCGCGAATGCTCGGTATTCGGCCAGGATGCCGTCCTGGTCTGGGATGGAGAGCCGTTCCACGGCGTGGATCTGCGTGGCCCGCTGGTGGCTTTCCTCGGGGAGGACTCCCGCGGCGAGGAGGGGGGCTGGCTGGCCTCCGGCGGCGGCGCCTACCTCAGCGCCACGAGCCTGGACCTGCTCCTCTACGGCGGGGTCGTCGGCCAGATCGCGCCGGGGTGGTTCGAGACCGAGACCTACCTCGCCGGGCAGGGCGGCTGGGTGGCCGAGGGCGGGGTGTCCCTGGCCGACGGCCAGGTGGTGACCGACCGCTTCGAGTCGCGGGAGAACGGCAGCCAGCGGCTCGACGGCGCGGTCCTGTTCCGGCCGACCCAGGGAGTGGCGGTGGCCGCTCCCCAGCTCACGCTCGGCGCCCAGGACGAGTTGAAGCCCGGCTTCCGCCAATTCCGCGCCGAGGGCGGCGTGGTCACCCACCTGGATCTGCGGGCGGAACCCGCCGTGCTCCGGAGCCAGGAGCTGGAGGCCAAGGGTGACCTGAGCGAGGGTCAGGCTCCCGCTCGGGACGGGGCCCCCCCCATCCCCGCCGGCATCCGGCTCGACGCCCGGCACAGCGTCCGGCTGGAGCGCGGCGAGGCGGTCTTCACCGGCGAGCACTTCGCCGCCCACGCGGAAGAGAGGATGGAGCTCCGCGGCCGCCCCGCCCGCGCCGAGGTGCCGCGCCGGGATGAATCGGGCGCGGAGCTCGGCGTCGCCACCCTGGAGGCCGCTCGCCTGGTCCTGCACCATGGCGAGGTGATCCCGGTGGGAGATCCGGTGCTGGTGTTTCCGGCGGCGGAGCTCGGTCTGGTCGGCGAAGAGGTCCGCCTGCAGGCGGAGCGGATGCGCTTCCGCGAAGACGGCAGCGCCGGATCCTTGCGCGGCCACGTCGTGGCGGAAGGCGGGCTCGGCTTGGAGGCGGCGGCGGCGGAGTGGCGCGCCGCCGAACCCGGGATCGACGGGGCGGTCGACCCGGATCCGATCCTGACCCTGAGGCCCGACACCGGCCGCATGGTCGTGCTCCGGGGCCAGCTCCTCCCCGAGCCGGACCAGCCGGCGGCGCAGGGCTGGAAGTTCGACCTGCAAGCGCGCGCGATGCGGGTGAACCTGCAATCCCGGGTGGGATTCCTGGAGGGCGACGCCCAGATGCGGCTCGAGCTGGACCAGGACGACCCGGCCGCGCCGGCCGAGGTCCTCGAGATGCGCGGGCGTTACGCCGAGGTCTCGGTCGGCTCCGGCCACTTCCTGCACAACGCCACCCTGCGGCAGGAGGGCGGCAACGGCGGCGCGGAGGGGGGCGCGGACCGCATCGACTGGCGGCGGAACGAGCGCGGCGTGACCCTGGAGCTGAGCCTGGGGCGGCCGTGGCTCTCGGCGCAGGGGGTCCGCGCCGAAGCCGCTGACATCGTCCTGGAGCTGAACCGAGACGCCGCCGAGGGTTCGGTCCTCGAGCTGTCCGGGTCTGCGGAGCGACCGGCGCGGCTGACGCTTCCCAACGGCAAGGTGCTGGTCGGCGAGCGGCTCCGCTACAACTTCCTGACCCGGCTCTACGACACCGGCAGCAGCCGGCTGGCGACCGAGGACGACCGGCCTTGAACCCCTTCCTCCTGTTGCTCCCGCTGCTGGCCGCGCCGCAGGAGCCGGCGACCGGCCAGCAGCTCGAGGCGGAGTGGCAGGCGCTCGAGTCGATGGAGGTCGGCGAGGAAGTGATCTACCTGTTCCGCGGCATCCACAGCCAGCTCTTCGAGCCGGCGACTCCCGGCGTGAAGGAGCGCGTGCTGGCCAACGAGCTGCGGGCGCGGACGCTGGAGCTGCGGCTCGACAAGCGCGGCTACCGGGCCCTTTCCGGCGACCGGGAGGCGATCGCCTCGCTGGCCGAGCACCCTCCCGAACCGGCCCCGGCCCCGGCCGGACCGCTGGTGGCCTTGTGGACCGGTCGTTTCATGCAGACGCTCGGCCTGCCGGAGCAGTCCGTGTCCCTGCTCCGCTCGGTGGTCCTGACCGGGGAGGTGGAGATCACCACGCCCGAGCTCCGGCTCCGCTGCGCGCAGCTCAGCTACCAGGTGGCCGAGGGCTGGACCCGGCTCGACCAGGCCGACCTGATGCTGCCGTCCAGTTATGGGCCGAACGGCTGGCCGATGCGGATCCTCGCGCTCGAGATCTCCGAGTTCCCCGACGGCAGCCTCGAGGCCCGCCAGGCCACCCTCAGCACCTGCGACGCCGACCAGCCCCACTACGCCCTGGAAGTCGCCAGCTTGCGCGGCGAGCTCGGCGCCGAGGGTTACGTCTGGGACCCCGAGGACGGCTGGCTGTCGATCGCCGGCCACCGCCTGACGCCGCTGCCGACGCCCGGCTTCGGCGGCAGCGAAGGCGACGGCCTGCTCAGCCTGCGCGGGCTGACGCTCGGCTCCAATAAGCGCGACGGGCAGTCGGTGGAGCTCGACCTGCGCGGCGCCCAGCGCCTCGACGAGGACACCCGTGCAAGCTGGCGCTTCCTGCCCGGCTTCCGCACCCGCCGCGGCCTGCCGCTCGAGGCCGAATTCGGCCTGACGACCCCTGGCTACCGCGGCGACTGGGACCTGTTCTTCCTCGAGGACGGCGGCCCGGACCAGCACCGCTACTCCCGCAGCGTCATTCGCGACGACGACACCCGCTACCGCGGCCGCCTGTGGAACCGCTTCGGCCTGGGAGAGAGCTGGCGCCTCGACCTCGACCTGGCCTTCACCAGCGACCCGCTGGTCGATCCCGAGTACTTCGAGCAGCGCTGGCGCGAGCAGGACGACGCCCTCAGCGAGGTCTACCTGCGCTACGACGGCGGCAGCAGCTTCTTCGACGCCCGCGCCGAGGCCCGCCTGGACGAGGTCGGCTACGTCCCGATCGAGGGCTTCGGCCCGGCCGGCGGGCCGGCGCCGCTGTTCGTCGAATCGCTGCCGGTGCTGCGCTGGCAGGCCTATCCGTCGACCTTGACCAGCTTCCCGGCCGGCTTCCTGGGAGGCGCCGACGGCGAGCTGCCCGTCAACCTCTCCTATGGCGCCGAGCTCGGCCGCTTCCGCCTGCAGGATCGCGAGCTCCTGACCCCGGCCGGTGTGCCGGCCTTCCAGCCGAGCTCCACCGTCAGCCGCGACCGGCTGCGCGCCTGGACCGAGGTCTCGGTGCCGGTGCACCTCGGCGGCGTCTTCCTGCGGCCGGGCGCCCGCTTCCAGGGCATCGCCTACGACGCCGACCTGGCCGACCAGGAATCGGCCGACCGCAGCCTGGCGGAGGGATTCGTCGAGGTCGGCGCGCTGCTGCTCAAGGACTGGGACCACGGCTGGCAGCACCGGGTGCTGCCGCAGGCGCGCTTCCGCAAGCTCAGCGTCCAGGGGGACCCGCCCGGACGCCTGGCCCAGTTCGACGAGTGGGACGGCTACCGCTCCGGCGAGGTCCTCGAGTTCGCGCTGCGCCAGCAGTGGATCGCCCCGGGCGGCGGGCTGTGGGCCGACGTCGAGCTGCTGCTGCCGTACTACACCGACCGCGACGAGCCCCTGCTCGATCCGATCTTCCCGATGCGGCGGCCGGGCGAGGCGCCGAGCGCCTGGGGGCCGGCCGAGCTGCGCGCCACCTGGACCCCCGGGGTCTACGGTCCGACGCTGGAGGGGGTCCGGGTCGAGACCCGCCTGCGCCAGGACCTGCACACCGCCCAGATGGTGGAGCAGTTCGTGCGCCTGGCCGCCACGCCGCACGAGCGGGTCGAGTACGGCCTGGCCTTCCGCAAGGTCGACGGCCTCGTCAGCCAGGTCGAGGGCACGATCGACTGGCGCGTCAGCAGCGACTGGGGGATGCGGATGCGCCAGCCCTACAACTTCCAGCCCGGCGCCAGCAAGCGGTCGGAGCTGGCCCTGCGCCGCTACGGCCACGACTTCGTCTTCGAGGTCGGGATCCAGCGCGACCAGGCGACCGGGGAGAGCGGCGTGTTCTTCCAGCTCATGCCGCGCTTCCTGGTCGACAAGCCGCCGCGGCCCGTCGAGCCTAGAATGTGAGCGTGTTCGCCATCCTCCCGTCCGGCGGCGAGATCCTCGTCGCCCTGCTGATCGGGCTGCTGCTGTTCGGCGGCAGGCTGCCCGAGGTGGCCAAGGACATCGGCCGGACCTTCTTCAAGCTGCGCCGCTCGGTCAACGACCTCCGGCGCGAGACCGGCATCGACGAGACCATCCGCGACCTCAAGCGCGAGGTCGAGCGCGCCAAGCCTGTGGTCGACCTGAACTCCCCGCCCTATCAGCCGTGGCCGGGGGACCGGAAGGAGAAGGCTGAGCAGGACCAGGAGGCCGCCTCCCTCGAATCGGAACCCGGCGAGGATCCCGAGGGACCGGTCGAGCGCACCAGCTCGCCGACCCGGCCGCCGCCCAAGGCGGAGGGTCCGGAGGGCCAGTGAACGGGGCCGGCTTCGCATGGCCCTACAGCCGCTCGATCATGCCGCCGATCGAGCACGGGCGCGTGCGCGAGTCGAGCTGCGGCAGGATCAGCTTCTCGAGGGCGGTGCGGCAGGCGCCGCGCGAGCCGGGGATGGCGAAGACCACGGTGCGGTCGATGACGCCGGCGGTGGCGCGCGACTCGAGCGTGGCAGTGCCGATCTCGTGCCAGCTCAGCATCCGGAACATCTCGCCGAAGCCGGGCATGCGCTTGTCGAACAGCGGCTCGAGCGCCTCGGGGCTGACGTCGCGGGCGAACAGGCCGGTGCCGCCGGTGACGATCACGGCGTGCACGGCGGCGTTCGCGGTCCAGCCCTTGACCTTGGCCCGGATCAGCTCGATCTCGTCGCGGACGAGGTCGCGTTCGACCAGCGTGTGGCCGGCCCCGGCCAGGCCCTCCGCCAGGTAGGCCCCCGAGGCGTCGGACTGCAGGTCGCGGGTGTCGGACACCGCCAGCACGCAGACGCCGAGCGGCACGAAGGCCCGCTCGCCGTGGTCGTGGGCGCGGGGCGGAGCAGGGGGGTCGTTCAGAGGCTGGCTCATCGCAGGTGGCGGTCGACCGCGGCTTGGACGTTCTTGAAGTGCAGCTTGGCGACGCGGCCGAGCTGCTCCGGACCGTGGATCTCGAGGAAGCGCCGCAGCGCCGGCGGCACCGGCGCGCCGCTGCCGCGCGGCAGGTCGACGGCCATCATCTCGCTCAGGCGCTCCAGGTCCTCGAGGAAGCGGTCGCGGGCCAGGATCGACGCCCCGGCCACCGCCGGGCGGACCTCCGCGCGCGGGATCGCGTGCACCATGACCCCCGGTGCGCCGCGGGCCAGCCGGCCCCGCACCGGGGAG
>JACNJP010000368.1 GCA_014382465.1 Planctomycetota bacterium | reverse complement strand
TAGGGTCGGGTGCGGATGGATGGTCAGGGCCAGGTCCTCCGCGGTCAGCCCGCCCTCGATGGCGAGCGACCCCTCGGTGATCATGTCGGTGACGTTCGGGCCGACCATGTGGACACCGAGAATGGTGTCGTCCTTGGCGTCGACGATCAGCTTCACCAGGCCGTCAGTGCTCTGGAGCGACATAGCTCGGCCGTTGGCGCCGAAGTTGAAGCGCCCGATCTTGACCTCGATGCCGCGCTCCTTGGCCTCGGCCTCGGTCAGGCCGGCGGTGGCGATCTCGGGGTCGGTGAAGATCACCCCGGGAACGACCTTGGGGTCGTAGCCGGCGCCGGGCTTGCCGGCGATCGCGGCGGCGGCCGCCAGGCCCTCGGCCGAGCCCTTGTGGGCCAGCATCGGCCCGTGGCCGATGTCGCCGATGGCGTAGATGTGCGGCACGTTGGTCTCGCGCTTCAGGTCGACCGGGATGAAGCCGCGCTTGTCGGTCTTGACCCCGGCCTCGGCGAGCCCGAGCCCGCCGGTGACCGGCCGGCGGCCGACCGTCAGCAGGATCACGTCGGCCTCGAAGCTCTGCGGCTTGCCCTGGACGTCCACCAGGACCTCGACACCGGCGCCCTTCTCCTTCCAGCTCTTGGCCGAGGACTGGGTGTGCATCTGGATGCCGGCCTTCTTGGCCTTGCGCGCCACCACCTTGACCAGCTCGGGGTCGATGCCGGGCAGGATCTGGTCCATGAACTCCACCACCGTCACCTGGCAGCCGACCTGGGCGTAGAACATGCCCAGCTCCATGCCGATGACGCCCCCGCCGATGACCAGCAACTTCTTAGGAAGCGTCTTGGGCGAAAGGGCTTCCGTGCTCGACCACACCAGCGGGCCGAAGTCGAAGCCGGGGATCGGGGCGGGCTCGGAGCCGGTCGCCAGGACGATGTCGCGGGCCTTGACGGTGAGCAGGCCGTCGGCGGTCTCGACCGTGACGGTGTTCGGCCCGGCCAGCTTGGCGGTGCCCTTCACCAGCTCGATCTTGCGCTTCTTGAACAGCAGGCCGATGCCGCCGGTGAGCCGCTTGACGATGCCGTCCTTCCACTCGATCAGCTTGGACAGGTCCAGCTTCGGCGGCGCGACCGTGAAGCCCATGGCGGCGGCTTGCTGGGTCGACTCGACGAAGTGGCCGGCGGCGATCAGCGCCTTCGAGGGGATGCAGCCCCAGTTCAGGCAGGTGCCGCCGAGCTCGTCCTGCTCGACGCAGACCACCTTCTGGCCGTACTGGGCCAGACGAATGGCACAGACGTAGCCGGCCGGTCCGGCGCCGATGACCACGGTGTCGCAGGCGATTTCCTTCATTTCGGCTCCTTTCGCGGCGTTTTTGGACCGCCAGCCGCCGGCGCAAGGGTGCAGATTATAGGCCGGCGGCGGCGCGGCGGCCGGGCGGCGGCAACGGCCCTGGACATGCCCGCCGACGGGGTTATCCCTAGGGCCGCATGGGAGACGCCTCCACCCCCTCCTTCGTCGAGCTGGAACGGGTCCACGAAGCCATCATGGAGGAGCTCCAGCTCCACCAGGACGCCCTGGTCGTGAGCGACCTGCCGGCCGCCCGGCGGCACCTGGACCGCCTGGTCCTGATGCTCAAGGCCCACATCCGCGCCGAGGACGAGGTCCTGCTGCCGATCTTCGCCGAGCGGGTCGAGCCCCAGGTCGGCTGCACCCCCGAGCTGCTCTTCAACGAGCACCGCAAGCTCGAGCGCTTGTTGAAGAAGACCCAGGAGCGGATGCTGGTCTTCGAGGCCGCCGGCGAGATCCGCCCCCGCGAGCGGGTCTACATGATCGAGGAGGAGCGCATGCTCAAGGAGGTCCTCGACCACCACGACCGCCGCGAGCGCGCCGCCTTCTTCCCCAATCTAGACCAGTGCATCCAGGGCGAGGAGCGCCAGCGCGTCTGGGAGCAGTGCAGGCTAATTCAGGGGTCGTACATCGATTGATATTGGAGGAACGACCCCTCAATTCAATCGATGTACGACCCCGGTATTAAACTGCCGGTATGCGGTCCCTCCTCTGGCTCCTTCCGCTGGTCCTGGTCGCTTGCTCGCGCGCGGTGGTCGACGAGAGCTTCTACGCCCCGACCGAGGTCGAACTCGCGGTCGCGCTCTCCGAGGGCGGCGACGCCTGGGTGCTGCCGGCGGAGGTCGGGGAGATCGACGGCTGGCGCTGGTCCTGGCAGGAGCGCGATCCGCTCCTGGTCGATCCGCGGCCGAGCGCGCCGGACGGCGCGGCGACCCAGCCGCGGGCCCATTACGCCACCGAGCCGCTGGATCCGGCCCTGCCGCGGATCACCATCGGCGAGGTGGCGGTCGACCGCGGCTACAGCGGCAAGTGGCGCGCCCGGCTAAGGATCAGCTACCGCGACCCGCGCGCCGGCGTCACTTGGTCCCAGCGCCTGCGGCTGGACGAGGACGACGACGGCTCCTGGAAGGTCGACCTCGGCCCGAACCCGCTGACCGGGCTGCCGCACCACGCGACCATCACGGTTCGCGAGGCCGGAGCCGGGACGCCCGGATCGAATTGAGCCCCGGGGGTAGAATCCGGCCATGCGGCCGGTCGCAGTCCTCCTGCTCGCCCTGCCCGCCACCAGTTGCCACGCGCCGTCCTCCGGGAACGCGCCGCCGGGTCCGGCATCCGTCCTCTTCACGGTCGAGCTGTTCGAATCGGACGCTCCGGCCCCCGACCTGAGCGACCCGCGCCAGGCCACCAGCCTCGGCCGCCAGGAGATCTCCTCCTCGGACACCGAGGTGGCCGTCTACGAAGCCCGGGCCTCCCTCGTCCAGGTGCTGCCCGACCAGAACCTGCGGGCGGCCCATCCGGTCGAGGCCGAAGCCCGACGCGGCGGCGGGACCGTGCTCCCGGCCGGCTACCAGAATTCCTGGCGGCTGCGGCTGGAGCTCCGGCCCGAGCGGACGGACGGCCTGTGGCGAGCCCGCGGCCAGTTCCAGCTGATCCTCGCCAACGGCCACGTGGCCGTCGAGCTGCCGGTCGAGCTGGAGCCGGTCCCCGAGCAGGCCTGGCGCCTGGACCTCGGCCGGAGCAAGAGCAGCGGCGGCTACCTCTCGGCCCTGGTCGAGATCCGCCCCTAGCTGCCCAGCACCCAGCGGTCGAACCACGCCAGGTCCCACTCGAGCTTGGCGCGCCGGTGGCGGTAGCTCGCCAGGGTGTGGGCGGCGCCGGGGTAGACCACCAGCTCGACCGGCACGTCGAGGTAGTCGTAGAGCGCCCGGTGCAGCGAGAGGCTGTGCTGGATCGGCACCCGCGGGTCGTTGGAGCCGACGTGGATCAGCGTCGGCGTGGTGATCGCCCCCGCCCGGTAGATCGGCGAGCTGCGGTGCATCGCCGCGCCGCGGGTCCACGGCAGGCCCTCGGAGAAATTCATGACGTGGCCTGGGGTGTCCTCGATCGACCACTGCATGACGGTGTCGAACACCCCGGCGCCGCTCGAGGCGGCCTTGTAGCGCCCGGTGGTCGAGATCAGGCAGTTCACCAGGTAGCCGCCGTTGCTCCAGCCCGTGACCGCCAGCCGCTCCGGATCGGCGATGCCCTGGGCGACCAGCCAGTCCACCCCGGCCTCGATGTCGGCGACGTCGCGGTCGTTCTTGTGCCCGATCAGGTCGGTCATGAAGTCGTCGCCGGCGCCGGTCGAGCCGCGGTAGTTCGGCGACAGCACCGCCCAGCCGCGGGCCGCCCACAAGGTGCGGCCGTAGATCCAGTAGCGGAAGGCGAAGTAGGTGGCGGCGGTCGGGCCGCCGTGGAGCTCGACCAGGGTCGGCAGCGGACCGTCCTCGGGCCGCCAGTCGGGCGGCAGCTCGAGCACGCCCTCGACCTCGGCGCCGTCGCGGCCCGACCACCGCACCAGCCGGAGCTGCGGCAGCTTCCAGGTCCGCATCTGCGGGTTGATCTCGCCGAGCTGGCGGGAGCCGGCGGCGGTCAGCTCGAACAGCTCCGAGTCGTGGCCGGGCGCCCGCATCGACACGTAGAGGTCCTCGAGGGTCGAGAAGCCGAAGTCCTCGACGACGACGTCGCCGGCGCTCAGCTCGCGCAGCCCGGCGGCGCCGTCGCGGCGGCCGGCCTCGGGCGCGCCGTAGAGCCGGCAGCGGGCGTGGTCGTCGGCGGTGAAGCACAGCTCCTGGCTGCGCGGCCGCCAGGCCATCGGACCGGTGGGGTGGACCTCGCCGACCCGCTCGATCCGCCGCAGCCAGTTCTGGCCGCCGGCATCGAAGCCGGCGACGAAGATCTCGGAGGGGTAGCCGTCGAAGTCGACCCGGAAGGCCAGGCGGTCGCCGCCGGCGCTCCAGCAGGGCTCCTCGATCCAGCCGTTGGGCGACGGCGCGCGCGCGCGCCATAGGTCGTCGGGCAGGCGCGTGGTGCGCCCGGTCCGCAGGTCGTAGACCTCGACCCACGACCGGCCCTCGAAGGTGATCTCGCGGTCGTCGGGGGTCGTGACCATGGCCACCCGCCGGCCGTCGCCGCTGACGGCGAAGCTCTTGATCTTGCGGCCCAGGTCGACCAGCTTCTCGGCCGCGCCGCCCTCGAGGTCGATGCGCCACACCTGGGTCAGCATCGGCCGGCCGTGGGCGTAGCCGAGGTCGGGGTACTGGCGCTTGAGATCTCCCCAGGCGCCGTCCTCGACCTGCTGGTAGTCGAGCACCGCGTAGAGCCAGCGGCCGTCGGCGGTGAGCTGGAACGACTCCACCCCGCCGGGCGAGGTGGTCACCGGGCGCGGCTCCCCGCTGCCGTCGGCGGCGACCCGGAACACCTGGGGACGGCCGTTGAACGGCGGCTGGGCGCCGTCGCCGCGCAGGCGGGAGGTCAGGAAGTAGACCCACTCGCCGTTCGGCGACCAGGCCGGCGCGCCGTCCCAGGCGGCGTCGGTGGTCAGGCGGATCCGCTCGCGGGTGACCGTGTCGGTGACCCACAGGTCGGAGTTGCGCAGGTCCTCCTCGGGCTCCCAGCGCATCTCCTGGGTGGCGACCATCGAGCCGTCGGGAGCCACGGCGAGGCCGGTGAGCGCCGCCAGCGTGAAGTAGTCGTCGAGCGTGATGTCGTGGCTGCGCGCCGCGGCCGCGGGCGGCGCGGCCTGGGCCGTCAGCTCGCCCGCGGAGTGGGCCAGGACGGCGAGGGCCAAGGGGATGAGTCGAGGAGGGATCCGCATCGTGGTTGAGGCCGGCAGCGCGCGGATTATAGGCGGCAGCGCGCGGGCCCGACCGCGACCGGCGAGGCCCGGTGCTATCCTCTTCCGCTCTTCCAGGATCTCGCTGTTCCCCGTGGACGACCTACTCTCCGACCCGACGCCACCTCCCCGTCCTGGGGAGCCCGCCCGCTGGCTCGGCTATCCGCTCGTGCCGGTGATCCCCGGCTACACCGAGCTCGGCCCGGTCGGCTGCGGCGGCCAGGGCACCGTCTACACCGCCATCCAGGGCTCCACGCGGAGGAGGGTCGCCATCAAGGTCCTCGACCCCTCGTGGTCGACGTCGAAGCGCCACGCCGCCCGCTTCGACAGCGAGATGGAGCTGATCTCGCGCCTGAACCACCCGCACATCGTCAGCCTCTACGACAGCGGCCGCGCCGAGGACGGGCGGCCGTACATCACCATGGAGCTGCTCGACGGCCGGCCGCTGTCCCAGTGCTTGCCGGACGGCCGGCCCGGCGGACCCTTCGCGACGCTGCGCCAGGCGCTCGAGATGTTCCTCAAGGTGTGCGGCGCGGTCGCCCACGCCCACCGCCGGCAGGTCATCCACCGCGACCTGAAGCCGGCCAACATCATCATCGACGCCGCCGGCGAGCCGAAGGTGGTCGACTTCGGCATCGCCATGGCCTTGGACCGGCCGGAGGACGGCGCCCGCCCGACCCAGACCGGTGAGTTCCTCGGCAGCCTGGCCTACGCCTCGCCCGAACAGGCCCAGGGGCTGCCGGGCGAGATCGACGGCCGCACCGACGTCTACTCGCTCGGCGCGATCCTCTACGAGATGCTGACCGGCTGCTCGCCGCACCAGACCGACGGCCCCTTGACCCAGGTGCTGCGGCGGATCGCGGAGGAGCGGGTGGTCCCGCCCCGCGAGCGCCAGGCCCGCCCCGGGTCCAGGCTGCCGCGCGTCGACCGCGACCTCGAGCTGGTGGTGCTGCGGGCGCTGGCCAAGGACCGGGACGCCCGCTACCCCACGGTCGAGCAGCTCCGCGAGGACGTCCAGCGCTTCCTCGACGGCCGCCCGGTGCTGGCGCGGCCGGACAGCCGCTGGTACGTGGTCCGCAAGGCGATGCAGCGCCACAAGGGGCTGACCGCGGCGCTGGCGACGCTGTTCCTGGTGCTGGCCCTGTCCTCGGGGGTGCTCGCTTGGCAGCGCAACCAGGCCCGCCGGGCCGTGAACGACAAGACCCTGGCGCTGAACCTGGCGGTGAGCAGCTTCGAGCCGATCCTCGACCTCGGGGTGGACGGCACGCGCGAGCTGGCCGGCGCCGGACCGCTGCGCTGGCAGATCACCGAGACCGCCGAGGAGCGCTTCCGCGAGCTCCACGACAGCTTCCCCGACGAGCGGCTGCCGCTCTACCTGCTGGGCCAGATCACCGACCGCAAGGCCGATCTGCTGGTCGAAGTCGGCCGCTTCGTGGAGGCGCGGCGCGCCCAGGAGGAGGCGATGGCGATCCACCGCGAGCTGGTGGCGGCCGAACCGGAGGTCGCCAGGTGGCAGCGCGCCCTGGCCCTGAACCACGTCAAGCTCGGCGACATCGAGAAGGCCCAGAACCGGCCGCAGCAGGCCTGGGAGGCCTATCGCGCCGCCGAAGCGATCCACCTCGAGCTGGCCGGCCGGCTCCCCGAGGACCTCGGGATCCTCGACGACCTGTTCTGGAGCCAGGTCCGCCTCAGCGAGCTCGCCGACGAGCTCGGCCGGACCGCGGAGGCCGAGCAGCACGCCGCGCGGCTGTTCCCGCTGGCCGAGCGGGCGGAGCGCCTGGACCCCGACCAGCCCAGCGTGGTTCACCTGCAGTTCCAGGCCAACTTCTTTCACGCGCTGCGGGCCTGGCGTCAGGAGCGGACGGCGGAGGCCCGGAGCTGGGCCCTGAGCGCCCTGCCCTTCGCCGAGCGGATGGTGGAGCTGGAGCCCGCCAAGCGCCACCCGCGCTTCCTGGAATTCTCCTGCCTGAACCAGATCGGACAGGCCGCTGACCGCCTCGGCGACTTCGTCGAGGCCATGCCCTACATCGACCAAGCGCTGGCCAAGGCCGACTGGCTGGCCGAGCAGGAGCCCCAGAACCTGACCTACGTGACCAACCGGGCCCACGTCTACCTGGTCCGGTGCCGGTCGCTGATCAAGCAGGAGCGGTGGCAGGACGCGGAGGAAGCCCTCCGCAAGGCCACGGCGGCGGCCGAGACCGCCGCCCGCGACGCGCCGGAAGGATCGCCGGCGAGGAAGCCGTTGGAGGAGGTTGGGGAGGTGGAGGCGGCGCTTGGAATCCGGCCCCGATCCGTGGCCGCAGAGAACTCCTAAGTATTTATTAAGAGACAACTTACGGCCACAAAACGGTTCCTGCCGAGCCTCGGCCGGCGCGGCCGGCGCAAAGTCCTTCACCGCCGGCGATTCCGGAGAATCCGAGGGCCAATGAAGGGGGCCGGATTCCAGGTGGGTCAGGCCGCGAAGACGTAGTCCACCCCTTCCACCAACCCAAAATCCTCCATCGCCCCGCGGATGATCCGCCGGGCCTGGGCTCCCGCCACCGACACCACCACCCGCAGCCCGCGCAGCCCGCGCAGCCCAGCGGGCGCGATCACCGGGGTGCCGTGGATCTTGTTGCCGATCCGGCCGGGGTGGATCTCGACGATGTGGCTCGGAATCCTGCCGTGCTCGAGCAGCGCCGCGCGCAGCGCCTTGCCGGTGCCGCCGTAGCCCCAGAGCACGTAGTCCTGGACGCCCGGGAGCCACTGTTCGGCCAGAAAGGCGGCCCGGCAGCGCATGAAGGAGCCGGTGGAGTAGGCCGGGGAGCGGCGCGACAGGCTGTCCGGCCGCAGCCGCCAGGCGTGGAGGCGCTCGGCCACCACCCCGATTCGCGCGCCGGCGCCGAGCAGGCGCAGCAGCAGGTCCCAGTCCTCGGGCCAGCCCATCTGGCGGTAGCGGTGCTCGCGCAGCAGCTCCGCCCGCAGCAGCAGGGTCGGGTGGCCGACCGGCATCTCGACGAAGCGCTCCAGCGCCAGGCCCTCGGGGTCGTGGAAGCCGTTGAGCCAGCGCTCGTACTCTCCTCGCCCCTCACCGGCCGCGGCGCGCGGGAAGTAGCGCACGTGGCAGCCGACGCCGTCCAGCCGCGGATCGGCCGCCAGCGCCGCCGCCTGCTTCTCCAGCCGGCGGCGGCGCATCAGGTCGTCGGCGTCGAGCAGGGCGATCCACTCGCCGCGGCACTCGGCCAGCGCCGCGTTGCGGGCCTCGACCACGCCGCGCGCCGGCAGCGGCAGCAGGCGGAAGCGCGGATCGCGCCGGCAGAAATCCGCGGCCAGGTCGCGGGTGGCGTCGGCGGAGCCGTCATCGGCGATCAGGCACTCCCAGGCGGCGAAGCTCTGGCGCCGCACGCTCTCCAGGGTCAGCGCCAGCGTCGGAGCGGCGTCGCGCGCCGCGATCAGGACCGAGATCTTGGTCTCCATGCCGTCGCACCCCCGCGGCCGGTTCGCCGATCGTACCAGCCGCGGCGAGCTTTCCCGGTCGGAGCCGCCGCACTGTGGCAGAATCATGACCGGAAACGCCATGCCATCGGACGATCTGAACGACTCCAATTCCACTCCCGAAGCCCGCGAGGGCCGCGGCCCCGACGGCCTGACCGAGCAGGAGCTGCGCCGCGGCCGGGCGGAGTGGTGGGACGACGCCTTCACCGCCCTGCTGCTCGACGCCATGCCGGACGGCCCCTTCCGCCTGGTGGACCTCGGCTGCGGCTACGGCCACGCCGCCACCACCTTGCTGCCGGCCGCACCCGAGGCCCAGTACCTGGGCGTCGATCTCGACCCCGTCCGCGCCGCCGCCTGCGCCGAGCTGATCCAGCCCCTGGGCGGCCGGGCGCGGGTGGTCGCCGGCTCGGCGCTGGCCCTGCCGATGGCCGCCGACTGCGCCGAGGTGGTGCTCAGCGTCTCGACCCTGATGCACATCGACGACGTCCCGGCCGCCCTCTCCGAGGCCCGCCGCGTCCTCCGGCCCGGCGGCCGGCTGGTGGCGGTGGAGCCCGACAACCGGGTGCAGATGTTCCGCTTCGACGGCTCGCTCCCCGGCCTGGACCGGGCCTTCTCGGCGCTGTTCGCGCGCCTCACCTCGCTCGGCAAGCCGGCGCACCCGGAGCTCGGGCCGCAGCTCCCGGCGCTGCTCGGCGCCGCCGGCTTCGACCAGGTCGGCTTCCGGGTCCACATGACCCAGTCGGCCCACGCCGAGCCGGCCGAGACCTTCCTCGACCGCGTCAGCGGGGTGGCCGACGTCGTCGCCGCCAGCGCCGAGCTGTCGGAGCAGGAGCCGACCCTGCTGGAGTGCCGCCAGGTCCTCGCGCAGCTCCGCGAGCAGCTCGCCGGACACGAGGGCTACTCGGTGCACGCGGTGCCGTCGTGGCGCTGCGTCGGCGTGGCCTGATCCGAGCCCGGCGGCGGCGCTCGATGCCCGCCCCGCCCGGCGCTCAGCCGCCCTCAGGCAGGCCGTCGAAGAAATCGACCAGCCCCGTCTCCAGCGAGTACTCGGCGCCCACGACCAGCAAGCCGTCCTCCTGGATCCGCTGCTCCAGGAGCTGCGAGCCGTGCCGCAGGTGGTCGGCCGAGGCGCGGATGTTGGCGCGGATCGCCTGCCGGACCAGCGCCTCGGGATCGTGGCGGAGCTCGGTCTCGAGCAGGGCCTGCACCGACGGCCGGATCCGGCTGACGATCGAGCGGAGGTTCGGCGACCGGCGGTCGCTCGGGCGCTCGAGCTCGGCCACCGTGGCCTGGACCGCGCCGCACATGGTGTGGCCCAGCACGACTACCAGCCGGGTGCCGAAGCGCTCCGCCGCGAACTCGACGCTGTCGACCTGCGAGGAGGCGGTGATGTTGCCGGCGACGCGGATGACGAACAGGTCCCCGAGGCCCTGGTCGAACAGGATCTCGGCCGGCGCCCGCGAGTCCGAGCAGCCGAGGATGATGGCGATCGGCTCCTGGCCCTCCAGCAGCTGGTCGCGCCGCCGCTGGCAGGTGAGGGCGCGGCTGTCCTGGTCGTCCGCGACGTAGCGGCGGTTCCCCTCGCGCAGCCGTTCGAGCGCTTCCAAGGCAGAGATCATCGACGCGACTTCATCCTCCGGTCCCCGGATGGTAGTCCGGCCCGAGGGCCGAAGCCACCGGGTCTCGGCTCCAGGTCGCGCGACTCATCCGGCATCATCCGCCCTCTCGAACTCACCGGACGGAACAGGGCTGGCCTCGCCGGATCGCTGGGTCCGGCGCTCGGCCTTGGCGGCGTACATGGCCTGGTCGGCATCGGCCACCGCCGCGGCGAAGCCCCGGCGCGGGTCCCTCATGGCCATCCCCACCGAGGCCTGGATTCCCTGCGCGGACAGAGCGCCGCTGATCTTCCTGCTCAGGTTGTCGGCGGCGAGGGCGCCGCATTCGATGCCGAGGACCGCGTACTCGTCGCCGCCGATCCGCGCCACGGTGTCGCTCTCCCGAAGCTGGCCGCGGATGCAGCGGGCGGCGGCGCGGATCACCTGGTCTCCATCGGCGTGACCGGCGCTGTCGTTCACCTGCTTGAGGTCGTCCAGGTCGACGATCAGGACGCAGGCCGGGCTGCCGTAGCGCCTGGCGCGGGACTCCTCGGTGACCAGGGCCCGATCCCAGCCCTTCCGGTTGAACAGACCGGTCATGGAGTCGATCAACGCCTCCTCCTGGCAGCGCTCCAGGATCCGGGCCTGTTCGATCCGCTTCAGGTCGGTGTCGAGCAGGGTGCCGAGGAAGCGCGCCAGCAATTCGACCATGGGGAGGTGGTCGCGGATCGAGTCGTCCTGGGGCT
>JACNJP010000213.1:9180-11030 GCA_014382465.1 Planctomycetota bacterium | reverse complement strand
CTCTGGGCCAGCAGTGCGGCGGGCAGCAGGAGGGCGGCGGCGAGGGGAAGGAACGGTCTCGGCATGGCGGTGGAGCGGGTGGGAGGGCCGGGTGAAGGGGGGGAAGGGGAAGCGCCCCGCGAGGGGCGCCGCTCCACGATATCAAGCCAAGGGCATCCTCACACGCCGGCCTACAATCCGGCCCCATGAGCGACCGCAGCCCCGAGGAATGGCGCCGCGAGGTCTACCAGCCCTTCGTCGAGCGGCGCGGGGAGCGCAAGCCGGTGTTCCGCACCAGCTCCGGCATCGAGCTGGAGGCCTGCTACTTCCCGGCCGCCGGGCAAGGCCCGCCCGAGGGCCCGGGCGAGTTCCCCTTCACCCGCGGGGTCCACCCGACCATGTACCGCGGCCGGCCCTGGACCATGCGCCAGTACGCCGGCTTCTCGACCGCCGCCGCCACCAACCAGCGCTTCCGCTACCTGCTTGAGCAGGGGCAGACCGGCCTCAGCGTGGCCTTCGACCTGCCGACCCAGATCGGCTACGACTCCGACCACCCGCTGGCGGCGCCCGAGGCCGGGAGGGTCGGGGTGGCGATCAACTCGCTGCGCGACTTCGAGCGCCTGTTCGAGGGCATCCCGCTGGGGCAGGTGTCGACCTCGATGACCATCAACGCCACCGGCATCGTGCTGTTCTCGATGTACCTGGCGCTGTGCAAGCGGCAGGACGTGCCCAAGGAGAAGGTCCTCGGCACGGTCCAGAACGACATCCTCAAGGAGTTCATCGCCCGCGGCAACTACCGCTTCGACGTCGCGCCGTCGATGCGCCTGACCACCGACCTGTTCCGCTTCCAGCAGGAGCGGGCGCCGCGCTTCAACGCCATCTCGGTGTCCGGCTACCACATGCGGGAGGCCGGCTGCTCGGCGGTGCAGGAGCTCGCCTTCACCCTCGGCGACGGCGTCGCCTACCTCGAGGCGGCCCGCGACGCCGGCCTCGACGTCGCCGCCACCGCGCGCCGGGTCAGCTTCTTCTTCAACGGCCACAACGAGCTGTTCGAAGAGGTGGCCAAGTTCCGCGCCGCCCGCCGCATGTGGGCGCGGATCGTCAAGGAGCGCTTCGGCGTCGGCGACCCGCGGGCGCAGATGATGCGCTTCCACACCCAGACCGGCGGCAGCACCCTGACCTCGCAGCAGCCGCTGGTGAACGCCGCGCGGGTGACCCTCCAGGCGCTGGCGGCGGTGCTCGGCGGCACCCAGTCGCTGCACACCAACGGCTACGACGAGGCCATCTCGCTGCCCTCCGAGCAGTCGGCGCTGCTGGCGCTGCGCACCCAGCAGGTCATCGCCTTCGAGAGCGGCGCCGCCGACGTCGTCGACCCGCTGGGCGGCGCGCCCTTCGTCGAGCGGCTCACCGACGAGGTCGAAGGCGCGGCGCTGGCCGAGATGGCCAAGGTGGAGCAGGAATTCGGCGGCATGGTCGGGGCGGTGGCGGCCGGCTACGTGCAGCGCGCCATCCAGCGCGAGGCCCTGGCCTTCCAGTACGCGGTCGAGAAGGGCGAGCGGGTGGTGGTCGGCGTCAACCGCTTCGAGCTGGACCAGGAGGCCCCGGCCGAGGCCTTCCGGCCCGACCCGGACGCCCGCGCCGGCATCTTCCGCGACCTCGAGGCGGTGCGCGCGGAGCGCGACGCGGGGGCCGCCGCCGCCCCCCTCGTGCGGCCGGCGGGCTCCCGGGCCCCCCCACCGCCTCTCCGGCCCGCCCGGCGCGAAGGCGGCGGGGCCTGTTTTCCCGTTGTCTGGGGCCGTCACCGCCCCCGACCAGCCGTCCCTGTGATGTGCGGTGGGTGAACGGTCGCGTGCGGGAGGCGGGTGCGTGTG
>JACNJP010000213.1:0-9170 GCA_014382465.1 Planctomycetota bacterium | reverse complement strand
GGGCCCGCGGCGGCGCGGGCGCGCGGGGCGGGCGCCGCGGCGCCCCCCCACCCGCTGGGGCCCGCCGTGCTCGAGGCCGTCGAGGCCTCCTGCGCGGTCGGCGAGGTCTGCGCCGCCCTCGGCACCGCCTTCCCGGCCTACCGCGCCCCGGCGCTGCTGTGATGCCCGGCCCCAGGCTCCTCCCCTTGCTCCTGCTGGCCGGCCTCGCCGTGTCCTGCGCCCTGCCGCACCCCGCCGAGCCGGTGCGGCTCAGGGTGCTCAGCTACAACATCCACCACGGCCAGGGCAACGACGGCGTCTTCGACCTCGAGCGCATCGCGCGCCTGATCGAGGAGCTCGACCCCGACCTGGTGGCCCTGCAGGAGGTCGACCAGGGCACCGGGCGCGCCGCCGGCGTCCTCCAGGCCGACGAGCTGGCGCGCCTCACCGGCCTGCACGGACGCTTCGGCCGGGCTATCGAATACGACGGCGGCGAATACGGGGAGGCCGCGCTCAGCCGCCTCCCGATCCTGGAGACGCGGCGGCTGGGTCTGCCTGCCGCTCCTGAGCACGAGCTGCGCTGCGCGCTCCTGCTGCGGCTGGCCCCGGCGGGGGAGGAGCTGCTGTTCCTCGCCACCCACCTCGACCACACCCGCGACCACGCCGACCGCGTGGCCCAGATGGGCGCGATCCTGGCCGGCCTCGCCGCCGAGCCGCGGACCCCCGTGATCCTGGTCGGCGACCTCAACTGCCAGCCGGGCTCGCCGCCGCTGGCCCTGCTCGGGCCGGAGTGGCTCGACGCGCCGCTGGCGGCCGGGGCCGACCAGCCCACCTACCCGGCGGTGGGACCCGAGATCCGGATCGATCACGTCCTGGTCCGGCCGGCCGCACGCTGGCGCGTGCTCGAAGCCCGCGTGATCCCCGAGGAGCTCGTGTCCGACCACCGGCCGCTGCTGGTGGTGCTCGAGCTGCTGCCGGAGCGGCCGTGAGCGCGGCCTCGCTGGACGGCCGGCGCTGCTGGATCTTCGACATGGACGGCACCCTGACCGTGCCCATCCACGACTTCGAGGCGATCCGCGCCGCCCTCGGGCTGCCCCTCGGCCTGCCGATCCTGGAGTCGCTCCTGGAACTGCCCGCGGCGGCCGCCGAGGAGAAGCGCCGCCGCCTCAGCGTCATCGAGCTGGAGCTGGCGCGGGCCGCCGAGGCCGCGCCCGGCGCGGAGGCCCTGCTCGCGGCCCTGCGCCGCCGCGGCGACCGCCTCGGCATCCTGACGCGGAATTCGCGCGCCAACGCCGGCCTCACCCTCGAGACCTGCGGCCTGGCCGGCTACTTCCCCGAGGCCGACCGGGTCACCCGCGACGACGGGCCGCCCAAGCCGGCGCCGGCCGGCATCCACCTCCTCCTGGGCCGCTGGGACGGGCGGCCGGACCAGGCCGTCATGCTCGGCGACTTCCGCTTCGACCTCGAGGCCGGCCGGGCCGCCGGCTGCGCCACGGTCCACGTCGAGGCCGGCGGCCGCTTCCGCTGGCCCGAGCTGGCCGACCGCTGCGTGCGGCGGCTCGACGAGCTGCTGCCGCTGTGAGCCGGCGCCCGGCGGACGGGCTCAGCCGAGCTTGCCGTCGACCCGCGCCAGGACCTCGGCCTCGCGCCGCTCGGCCTCGGCCTGGAGCGCGGCGCCGCGCGCCAGGAAGCCGTCCCGGGCCTCCTGGTCTGCCAGGTCGATGGCGTTGATGCGGACGTTGAGGTGGGCGCCGATCACCGCCGAACGGGCGCACAGGGCCGCCACGCCGGCGTCGGAGACCGAGGCCTGGAGGCCGTCGGCGGCCATCGCCGCGGCCACCTCCATCGACTCCAGCGCCACCTCCATGACCCGCAGCGGGGCCTCGATGGCGCGCTGCACCGCCGCCTGCACCGCGGCCTCCTTGGCGGCCTTCTCGGCGTCGCTGCCGTCGGGCAGGCGCCAGGCCTCGACGATGGCGTTGAAGGCCGCGGTGTCCTCGTCGACCAGCCGCAGCAGCTCGTCGTGGCAGCGCTTGCCGCGCTCGGCGAAGTCGCTGAACTCCTCCCAGCGCTCGTCCCAGCCGGGCTTGTGCGAGGAGAGGTTGGCCACCATGGTCCCGAGCGCCGCGCCGAGGGCGCCCAGCACGGCCGCCACCGAGCCGCCGCCGGGGGCCTTGGACTCCGAGGCGGTCTCCTCGACGAAGCCGCGCAGGCTGCGGTCGACCAGGCGCCGGCCCCAGGCGTCGTCGACCTGGTACTCGATGACCTTCTCGCGCGGGTCGAAGGGCTTGAGCTCGTCCAGCCCCATCGACTTGACGGCGATCTTGATCAGCTCGGCGTCGCTGACGCCGGTCGAGCGCTGCTGCTTGCGCAGGAAGTAGCGGCCGGCGGCGAGCATGGCGCCCAGCGGCACCAGGCCGACCATCTCCGAGCCGGTGACGCGCACGCCGCGGTCGCGGGCGCGCTCGCAGACCTCGTCGAAGGCGACGTGCAGCGGCGTCACCGAGACGTTGGTCAGGTTCATCGACACCTGGCAGACGCCGTACTCCTCGATGAACCAGCCGATGCCCTTGACGCACTTCAGCGCGCCCGGCTCCCACACCGGCTGGCCGCGGTCGTCGCGCACCACCTGGCCCGTGACCGGGTGGGGGGCGCGCTTCACCCGGCCCTTCTCGCGCACGTCGAAGGCGATGGCGTTGGCCCGCCGGGTGCTCGTGGTGTTGAGGTTCACGTTGTAGGCGACCAGGAAGTCGCGGGCGCTCACCGCGGTCGCCCCGGAGCGCCGGTTGAAGGCGGCGGGGCCGAAGTCGGGGGCCCACTGCGGGTCCTGGAGCCGCTCCGGCAGCGCCTCGTACTCTCCGGCGCGCACGGCCGCCAGGTTGCGCCGCTCCGGCCGGGTGGCGGCGTTCTCGTAGCAGAAGATGGTGAGCCCGAGCTCCTCCCCGAGCCGCTTCGCCAGGGCGCGGGCGTACTCGACCGTCTCCTCCATGGTCACCCCGGAGATCGGCACCAGCGGGCACACGTCCATGGCGCCGAAGCGCGGGTGCTCGCCGTGGTGCTTGGACATGTCGATCAGCTCCTTGGCCGCGGCGCCGGCGCGCACCGCCGCCTCGATCACGGCCTCCGGCTCGCCGACGAAGGTCACCACGGTGCGGTGAGTGGCGGCGCCGGGGTCGACGTCCAGCAGCTTGACGCCGTCGACGCTCCGGATGCGCGCGGTGATCTTGTCGATGACCGACAGGTCACGGCCCTCGGAGAAGTTGGGGACGCACTCGAGGAGGCGGCGCATGCGGGTCGGGAGCAGGGTTTCGCGGGTTCGAGGAGGTCCGGGGCGCCGGCGGGAGCCAGCGCGGCGCACACTCTAAGTCACCGCCAGGGTGGCGCAATGGCGGCGGTCTGGCACCATGGAGAAGATGCGACCCGTTCTCAAAACCTTGTCGGCGGCGCTGCTCCTCACGGTGCCGCTCGGGGCCCAGCACGGCGCCGACCGGCGCTTCAGGCTCGATCCGGTGGTCCTGCAGGAGCAGGGCCTCGAGCTGCCCGGGCGTGCCGATCTCACCGCCAGTTGGGGCCGCTTCGAATTCTGCTTCGCCAGCGCCGAGGGCCGGGCCCGCTTCGTCGCCGATCCCGAGCGCTGGGGCGTGCAGGTCGGCGGCGCCTGCGCCCGGATGGGGCCGCTGAGCGGCGAGGGCCGCGCCGGGCTGTGGGCGGTCCACGACGGCCGGCTCTACTTCTTTGCCTCCGAGGGCTGCCGGAGCACCTTCCTCGGCGAGCCGGAGCGGATGCTCCCGCACGACCACGCGCCGCACCCGGCGAGCGCCGAGGAGATCGAGCGCGGCGGCGCCCTGCGCGACCAGCTCCTCTCCTGGGCCGGCGGCGTCGGGCGCCTGGGGCGGCTGGAGCAGGTCCTCCTCCGCTCCGAGCGCCAGGTGGAGGAGGACGGCCAGCAGGTCTCGGCTGGCGCGCTGTTCCATTGGGACCTCCGCCGGCCGCCCGGCTGGCGCCAGGAATCCTGGTGGGGCGGCTCTCGCTGGTGGCGGAGCCTGACGGCGGATGGCGGCCGACTGGCGGGGGCCGGCGAGATCTGGACCGCGCTCCCGGCCCAGCGCCGGGCCATGCACGAGGAGCGGGCCCACAGCTACCTCGGGAGCCTCGAGGCGGCCCTGCGGCCAGACACCTTCGTCGCCTCCGCCGGTCGCGGGCGCCTCGGTGAGCGCGAGGTCGAGTGGCTGCAGCTAGCCTTCGACCGGGTGGTCAACCACCTGGCGCTCGACCCGGCGACCGGCGAGGTGCTGGCGCTCAGCTACTGCGGCGTCGGCGGTCCGCGGCTGTTCTACGGCAAGGTGGAGCGGCGCTACCTCGGCTTCCGGTCCGAGGACGGCCTGCAGGTGCCGGCGGGCTACTCGGTGTGGTTCGACGGTGAGCGGCAGGACGGGCAGGAGCGCAGCTTCCAGCTCGCCGTGGTCGATCCCGGCCGGGCGGCCGGCGGCTAGCTCCCGGCCACTGGATCGTCGGCGGCCAGGCCCTCGAAATCCGCCACCGCGGCGCGGAAGGCCGGCGGGATCGGGATCGTCTCCTGGGCCGCGCCGTCCCACATCACCATGGCCGCTTCGGCCTCGACCCACGGCGGCCCGCCGTCCGCCGGGCGGATGCGGTAGGCCTGGCCGAAGGACTTGCGGCCGATCCGGGTCGTGACCAGCTCGACCTCGACCTCGGCGGGGCCGCGGCCGGGCGCCAGGAAGCGCAGGTCGGTCTGTCCGAGCAGGAAGCTGAAGGCGTTGCAGCTCTCGATCAGCCCGAGGCCGTCGAAGTAGCGGTAGCGCGCCTCCTCGAGCAGGCTGAGGTAGACCGCGTTGTTGAGCACGCCCTGGTTGTCCTCGTCGGACCAGCGGGTCCAGAGGCGGGCGCGAAAGCGGATCTGGTCGGACGGCGGGACGCGGGGCGGTTCCATGGCGGCTCGAACGGGCGGGATGATACTCCGCCCTCGCCGCGCGGCGGGAGCGGTGGAGGGCTCACCTATACTCCGGCGCCCTTCGCCGCCCTGGATCCTCCGCGAGCATCCCCTTCATGAACCCCGCCCTGGGCATCGATCACATCGCCATCGCCGTCGACGACCTCGAGGAGGCGACGCGGATCTGGCGCGACCTGCTCGGCCTGCGCGAGGGCGCCCGCGAGACCGTGGCCGACCAGGGGGTCGAGGTCCAGATGATGTACGCCGGCGAGACCCGCGTCGAGCTGATGCGCCCGACCCGGCCCGACTCGCCGGTCGGCGCCTTCCTGGCCAAGCGCGGCCCAGGGCTGCACCACCTGGCGCTGGCCGTCGGCGACTGCGCTTCCGCCGTTTCTGCGCTGGCGCGAGGCGGCGCAAGGCTTATCGATGCCGAACCCCGGCCCGGCGCCGCCGGCACGCGAATCGCTTTCGTCCACCCGAAGTCCGTCGGCGGCGTATTGACCGAGCTGGTCGAAGGCGGAGCGGGGCCTCGGCCGCACTCCGCATCGATGGAAGAGACCCCCGAATGAGCCAATCCGTCCAAGAACGCCTCGAGGAGATGCGCGCCCGCGCCCTGGCCGGCGGCGGCGAAAAGCGGGTCGAGGCCCAGCACGCCAGGGGCAAGCTGACCGCCCGCGAGCGGGTCGAGCTGCTGCTCGACCAAGGCTCGTTCTCCGAGATCGGGGCCCTCATGGTCCACCACAGCCACCGCTTCGGCCTCGAGAAGCAGCGCATCCCCGGCGACGGCGTGGTCACCGGCACCGGCACCATCGACGGCCGGCCGGTGGCGGTCTTCAGCCAGGACTTCACGGTCTTCGGCGGCAGCCTGGCCGAGGCCCACGCGGCCAAGATCTGCCGGGTCATGGACCTGGCGATGAAGATGGGGATCCCGGTGATCGGCCTCAACGACTCCGGCGGCGCCCGCATCCAGGAGGGGGTGCTGTCGCTGGCCGGCTACAGCGACATCTTCCTGCGCAACACCCTCGCCAGCGGCGTCGTGCCGCAGATCTCGGCGATCATGGGCCCGTGCGCCGGCGGCGCGGTCTACAGCCCGGCGCTGACCGACTTCATCTTCATGGTGGAGGGGTCCTCCTACATGCACATCACCGGCCCCGACGTGGTCAAGGCGGTCACCCACGAGGAGGTCAGCTCCGAGGACCTCGGCGGCGCCGGCGTCCACGGCGCGGTCAGCGGCGTCAGCCACTTCAGCTGCACCGACGACCCCGAGTGCCTGGCGCGGATCCGGCGCCTGATGTCCTTCCTGCCGCTCAACAACGCCGAGGACCCGCCGCTGAAGCCGACCGAGGATCCGGCCGACCGCCGCTCGCCCGAGCTCGACTCGATCATCCCGGCGAGCGCGAGCCAGCCCTACGACATCCGCAAGGTGATCGTGCCGGTGCTCGACGACGGCGACTTCTTCGAGGTCCAGGAGGCCTTCGCCGCCAACATCGTGTGCGGCTTCGGCCGGCTGGGCGGCCGCCCGGTGGGCATCATCGCCAACCAGCCGGCGGTGCTCGCCGGGGTGCTCGACATCGACGCCAGCGTCAAGGCGGCGCGCCTGATCCGCTTCTGCGACTGCTTCAACATCCCGCTCCTGACCTTCGAGGACGTGCCGGGCTTCATGCCGGGCACCGCCCAGGAGCACGGCGGCATCATCCGCCACGGCGCCAAGCTGCTCTACGCCTACTGCGAGGCCACCGTGCCCAAGCTGACGGTGATCACCCGCAAGGCCTACGGCGGCGCCTACTGCGTGCTGTCGAGCAAGCACATCCGCGGCGACTACAACGTCGCCTGGCCCAGCGCCCAGATCGCCGTGATGGGGGCCGAGGGCGCCGCCAAGATCATCTTCCGGCGCGAGATCGCCGCCGCCGCCGACCCGGTCGCCGAGGAGCGGCTGCGGATCGCCGACTACGAGCGCCAGTTCGCCCACCCCTTCATCGCCGCCGAGCGCGGCTACGTCGACGACGTCATCGTGCCGAGCGAGACCCGCCCGCGGCTGATCCGGGCCCTGGAGCTGTGCTCGACCAAGCGCGACAGCAACCCGGCCAAGAAGCACGGCTCGATCCCCCTCTAGGGACGCGGACCATGAAGCCTCCCTTCGCCAAGCTGCTGATCGCCAACCGCGGCGAGATCGCCGTGCGGGTGCTGCGGACCTGCCGCGACCTCGGCATCAAGACCGTGGCGGTCTACTCCGAGGTCGACCGCAACTCGCTGCACGTGCGCTACGCCGACCAGGCCTTCGCCCTCGGTGGCAAGACGCCGGCCGAGTCGTACCTGCGCGGCGACCGGATCATCGAGATCGCGCTCCAGTGCGGCGCCGAGGCGGTCCACCCCGGCTTCGGCTTCCTGGCCGAGAACCCCGGCTTCGCCGCCGCCGTCGCCACGGCCGGCATGGCCTTCGTCGGGCCGCCGCCGAAGGCCATGGCGGTCATGGGCGACAAGATCCAGTCGCGGCAGGAGATGGTCGCCGCCGGCGTGCCGGTGATCCCGGGCATGACCGAGCCGTGCCCCGACCCGGCCGCCGCCGCCGGCTTCGCCGAGCAGATCGGCTACCCGGTGATGCTCAAGGCCTCCGCCGGCGGCGGCGGCAAGGGCATCCGCGTCGTCCGCAGCGCCGGCAAGCTGGAGGCGGCCTTCCGCACCGCCAGCGCCGAGGCCGAGGGCGCCTTCGGCGACGGCCGCATGTACGTCGAGAAGTTCCTCGAGCGGCCGCGCCACATCGAGGTCCAGGTGCTGGGCGACCACCGCGGCCGCGTCATCCACCTCGGGGAGCGCGAGTGCTCGATCCAGCGCCGGCACCAGAAGCTGATCGAGGAGACGCCCTCGCCGGTGATCGACGCCGCCACCCGCGCGGCCATGGGCGCCACCGCCGTGGCAGCCGCCGAGGCGGTCGGCTACTACTCGGCCGGCACGGTCGAATTCCTGTGGTCCGAGGGCGAGTACTACTTCCTCGAGATGAACACCCGCATCCAGGTGGAGCACGCCATCACCGAGGAGGTCTACGGGGTCGACATCGTCGAGTGGATGATCCGGATCGCCGCCGGCCAGGAGCTCTCTCTGGACCAAGCCGTCCAGCCGCGGGGCCACTCGGTCGAGGTGCGGATCAACGCCGAGGACCCCGAGCTCGGCTTCCTCCCGGCGGTCGGCAAGCTGCGGAACCTGCGGATGCCGAGCGGCCCCGGCGTGCGCATCGACTCCGCCCTCTACCGGCGCATGGAGGTCACGCCCTACTACGACTCGATGCTGGCCAAGATCATCGTCCACGGCAGCTCGCGCGACCAGGCCATCAGGCGGATGCAGCGGGCGCTGGCCGAGCTGAACGTCGGCGGCGTCAAGACCAGCGCCAGCATTGCGCTCGAGATCCTGGGCACCGAGGAATTCCAGTCCGGCGTCTACGACACCGGCTTCCTCGAGCGGTGGATGGCGGGGGGGCGGCCGCAGCGCGAGCCCTACGCCCGCGAGGCGGCGATCATCGCCGCCCTCCACCGGCACCACCTGGCCCGCAGGCGCTCGATCCGGCGCGCCGGCGGCGGCGGCCTCTCGCCGTGGGTGGCTCAGGGCCGGCGGACCGGCTGGGGAGGCGGGGGCCGATGAAGTACTCGATCGAGAACCGCGCCGGCCAGTCGCTCGAGGGGGATGTGGTGGAGGTTGAGGGCGGCCGCTACCAGGTCCGGGTCGACGGCGAGACCCTGGAGGCCGACTTCGCCGACGTCGACCGGCTCGGCCAGTGCGCCGTCCTGCTCGGCGACCGCAGCTTCGGCGCCTCGGTGGAGACCGAGGCCGGTGACGAGACCCACCTGGTGGTGCGGATCGCCGGCTTCAGCTACTCCTTCCGCGTGTTCGACGAGCGCGAGCTGGCGGCCGGGGTCCTCGACTCCCCCGGCCCCGGCCGCGCCGAGGTGGTCCGCGCCGCCATGCCGGGCATTATCGTCGGGGTCAAGGTGGCCGCCGGGGAGCGGGTCGAACCGGGGGCGCCGCTGGTGGTCCTCGAGGCCATGAAGATGCAGAACGAGGTCGGCAGCGTCCACGGCGGCGTGGTCGCCGAGGTCAGGGTGGCCGTCGGCCAGACGGTGTCCGCCGGCGCGGCCCTGGTGCGCCTCGAGCCGCCGACGGACGGCTAGCGCCGGTCCTCAGTCGCCCAGCCGGTCGCGCCGCTCCGGCGGCACCAGGCCGCGGCGCGCCGGGCCGAGGACCCGGAGCC
>JACNJP010000164.1 GCA_014382465.1 Planctomycetota bacterium | reverse complement strand
CGTTGTCGAAGTCCCACTTGGTCTCGGCGTCGTTGACGGCGATGACCGGGTACATGAGCTTGCCGTCGGCGGCCATGGCGCGCAGCCGGTGGACCCCGGTGGTGGTCTCCTCGGAGCCGCCGACGATGGTCTTCATGGCCTCCGGATGAGTGCTGTGCACCCGGAAAATCAGGTCGGCGCCGTCGTCCAGAGTCAGGGTCGGCCCGAACTCGATGGTCTGGTCGATCGACCAGTAGAACTGGTCGGTGTCCTGCCCGTACCAGGCATAGATGTGGATCCCCTCCTCGGCCAGGGCGGCGGCGACGGCGTCGTGGGTGCTGAGCGGGTTGCAGCCCGACCAGGCGACCTCGGCCCCGGCGGCCTTCAGGGTGCGGATCAGCACCGCGGTCTCCTTGGTGACGTGCAGGCAGCCGGCGATGCGCTGGCCCTTCAGCGGCTGGGTCTCGGCGAACCGCTCGCGCAGGGCCATCAGCACCGGCATGCGGCTCTCGGCCCAGTCGATCAGGAGGCGGCCTTCGGCGGCCAGGGAGAGGTCGGCGACCTTGTAGTCCACGGCTTGGGTGGTGGTCATGGTGTTCTGGTTTCCGGTCGGTGAGGTTCGGGCGGGCTGCAGGGCTCAGGCGCTGCGGCCCGCCACGGCGAGGGACTCGAGCTCTTCGACCAGGTCGAGCTTCTCCCAGGGGAACAGGTCGCGGCCGAAGTGGCCGTGGCAGGCGGTCTGGCGGTAGCACCAGCCCTGCGGCTGGCGCAGGCCGAGGCGGCCGAGGATCCAGTCCGGGGTGAAGGGCTCGTGGCCGTCCCAGCGGCCCAGGGCCTCCAGGCGGGCGGCGATCTCGGCGTCGGAGTAGCCGGCGGCGGCGGTGCCGAAGGTGTCGACCCGGACCGAGACCGGCTCGCTGACGCCGATGGCGTACGAGAGCTGGAGCTCGCAGCGGCGGGCCCAGCCGGCCTTCACCACGTTCTTGGCCACCCAGCGGGCGGCGTAGGCGGCCGAGCGGTCCACCTTGGTCGGGTCCTTGCCCGAGAAGGCACCGCCACCGTGGCGGGCCATGCCGCCATAGGTGTCGACGATGATCTTGCGGCCGGTGAGGCCGGCGTCGCCGTGCGGCCCGCCGATCACGAACTTCCCGGTCGGGTTGATGTGGATCTGCTCCTTGCCGGTCGAGGCCAGCCACTTGGCCGGCAGCACGGCGCGGATGATCTTCTCCTCGACCTCGGCCCGGATGGTGGCCAGCGGCACGTCCTCGGTCTGGGTCGACAGCACCACGGCCTGGATCCGGCTCGGGCGGTCGTCGACGTACTCCAGCGTCACCTGGGACTTGGCGTCGGGCCGCAGCCACGGGATCTCGCCGCTCCGGCGCAGCTCGGCCTGCCGCTCCACCAGCTTGTGGGCCCAGTAGATCGGGGCCGGCATCAGCGCCTCGGTCTCGTCGCAGGCGTAGCCGAACATCATGCCCTGGTCGCCGGCCCCGGTGGACTTGCCGCCGTCGGCGTCCTCGTCGACGCCGAGGGCGATGTCGACCGACTGCTCGTGGATCGCCGACAGCACCGCGCAGGCGTCGGCGTCGAAGCCGACCCCGGCCTCCGTATAGCCGATCTCGCGCACCACCTCCCGCACCAGCTTCTGGACGTCGACGTAGGTGTCGGTCCGGACCTCGCCGGCGACCACCACCAGGCCGGTCGTCACCAGGGTCTCGCAGGCGACCCGGGAGCGGGCGTCGTCCTTCAGGCAGGCGTCGAGGAAGGCGTCCGAGATCTGGTCGGCCACCTTGTCGGGGTGGCCCATGGAAACCGACTCGGAAGTGAAGAGCTTCTTCTCCATGTGCGTGAGGCAGGAGTGGGTCAGGGGCGGTGGGGAGCGAGGATGCCGGCCTCCTCCAGCATCCGGAGGGTGGTCGAGGCGGCCCCGCGGCGGGCGGACAGCGCGGAGGCGCCGGCGCGGCCGGAATCGGCCGCCGAAGCGGGGTCTGCGACCCATTCCGCGGCACAGGTTAACAGACCAGCCGGGTCCGCTGCACGCCGCAGGCCGCCGCCGGCCTCCAGCAGCTCGACCTCGTCGATGAAGTTGTCGGTGTACGGGCCGACCAGCACCGGCTTGCCGAGGGCGGCCGGCTCGAGCACGTTCTGGCCGCCGTGCGGGATCAGCGAGCCGCCGACGAAGGCCAGCCGGCAGCAGCGGTAGGCCGCCTCCAGCTCGCCGAAGCTGTCCACCACAAGGATGGCGCCGGCGGGGGGCGGCTCGGAGTCGGGCTGCTGGCTGCGCAGCAGCCCCGGCCGGCCGGTCACCGCCCCCCGCAGGTCGCGGAGCAGCCGCGGCGCCCGCTTCGGGTGCCGCGGGACCACCAGGAACAGGACGGCGTCGAATTCGGGCCGGCGGCTGGCCTCGAACAACAGGTCGAGCTCCTCGGGCTCATGGGTCGAGCCGAGGACCATCGCCACCCGGTCGCCGACCCAGCAGCTCCACGGCTGGGGCGCCCCCTGCTCCGGGTCGAAGGCCGGCAGGTTGTCGAACTTGAGGTTGCCGGTGACCTGGATCCGCATCCGCGGCACCGCGAGCTGGCGGAAGCGGTTGGCGTAGCGTTCGTTCTGGACCCCGTAGAGGGCGATGCGGTCGAACTGCGGCAGGAGCCGCTGGACCCGCCGGTAGCCGCTCATCGAGCGCTCGGTGATGCGGCCGTTGACGATCGCCACCGGCAGCTCGAGCCGGCTGCAGGCGCGCAGGAAGTTGGGCCAGATCTCGAGCTCCATGAGCACCACCGCCCGCGGCCGGACGCGCCTCAGGAAGCTGCGGCAGGCGAACGGCAGGTCGACCGGGAAGGCGTAGACCGCCAGGTCGGGGAACAGCCGCTGCGCCGTGTGGCGGCCGCTCAGGGTGGTCGAGGAGATCGCCAGGGGCAGCGACGGGTGGGCCCGGCGCAAGGCCGCCACCAGCGGCCGCATGGCCGACACCTCGCCCACCGAGACGCCGTGCATCAGCAGCCCGTCGGCGAAGCGCGGGTCGGCGCGGGCCAGCCCCAGCCGCTCGAGGATGCCGCGGCGCGAGCGCGGCCAGACCAGCGCCCGCAGCAGCGTCACCGGGATCAGGAACAGCCCCGCCAGGTAGAGCAGGGCGTCATAGAGCAGGTAGGCGGCGTCGAAGCGGCCGCGCATTCGATCCCCTAGGCCCTCAAGCCCCGCGGCCGTGGCACTGCTTGTACTTCTTGCCCGAGCCGCAGGGGCACGGGGCGTTGCGGGCCACCTTGGCCGCTCCGGAGTCGGCGCGGCGCTCGGCCGCGACCGCCTCGGGCGGCAGGCTGGCCGCCTCCAGCTCCTCGCGCTCGCGGGCGAATTTCTGCAGCGGGCTCTCCTGCTTGGGCGGCTGGTAGCCGACCGCGACCCGCCGCTGCTGCGGCGCGGCGCGGCGCTGGACCGGCCCGGTGGAGACCGAGGTCGACCCGGCGCCGGGCGCCGGGTGGCGGGCCTCGGCCCCGGAGTAGGCCCGGGCCAGCCGCTCCTCGTCGCCCGAGGAGATCTGCACCCGCAGGATGTAGTCGGTCACCTCGTCGGCGATCCGGAACAGCATGTCCTCGAACTGGGCCAGCCCCTCGCGCTTGTACTCGGTCTTGGGGTCGACCTGGGCGTAGCCGCGCAGGCCGATGCCCTGCCGCAGCGAGTCCATGTTGTAGAGGTGGTCCTTCCACTTCGAGTCGATGGCGTTGAGCAGCAGGAAGCGCAGCAGCTCGCGCGTCTGCTCGGCCCCGAGCTCCTCGTGGCGCCGCTCCAGGCGGGCCTCGATGTCGGCCAGCAGCAGCTCGCCGACGGCCGAGATCCCGGCCCGCTCGAAGGCATCGGCGTCGAGCTCGCAGCCCCACTTGCGCTGCGCCCACAGGGCGATGGCGTCGAAGTCCGGCGGCACCTCGCGGCCGTCGCCGCCGTAGGTCGCCAGGGTCGCCTCGACCACCTCGCCGAACATGTCGTTGACCCGCTCGCGCAGGTCCTGGACCTCCATCGCCTCCTGGCGGTGCTCGTAGATGAGGTGGCGCTGCTTGTCCATCACCTCGTCGTACTCGAGCAGGTTCTTGCGGATCTCGAAGTGGTAGGTCTCGACCTTCTTCTGGGCCTTCTCGATCGCCCGCGAGACCATCGCCGACTCGACCGGCTCGCCGCCGCCCATGCCGGCGCGGGCGAGGAAATTCTTGACCCAGTCGCGGTAGAAGCGCTTCATCAGGTCGTCGTCGAGCGACAGGAAGAAGCGCGAGCGGCCGGGGTCGCCCTGGCGGCCGGAGCGGCCGCGGAGCTGGTTGTCGATCCGCCGCGCCTCGTGGCGCTCGGTGCCGAGGACGTAGAGGCCGCCGGCGTCGAGGACCTCCTGCCGCTCGGCCGCGCAGCGGGCCTCGACCTCGGCGCGCAGCTCCTCGGCCTTGGCCTCGAGCTCCTCCGGCTCGAGCTGGAAGCGGGCCAGCTCGCGCCTCATCAGGCCGTCCGGGTTGCCGCCGAGCACGATGTCGGTGCCGCGGCCGGCCATGTTGGTGGCCACGGTGACGGCGCCCTGGCGCCCGGCCTGGCCGACGATCTCGGCCTCGCGCTCGTGCTGCTTGGCGTTCAGCACCTCGTGCTTGACGCCGCGCCGCTTGAGCATGCCGGACAGCAGCTCCGAGGACTCGATCGAGATGGTGCCGACCAGCAGCGGCTGGCCCTTGGCGCTGACCTCCTCGATCTCGGTGGCGATCGCCTTCCACTTGTCGGCCATGTGGAGGTAGATGACGTCGCGCTCGTCCGAGCGCACCACCGGCGCGTTGGTCGGGATCTGCAGCACGTCGAGGTCGTAGATCGAGGCGAATTCCCCCGCCTCGGTCATGGCCGTGCCGGTCATGCCCGAGAGCTTCTCGAAGAGCCGGAAGTAGTTCTGGAAGGTGATCGTCGCCAGGGTCTGGTTCTGCGCCCGCGGCTTCAGCCCCTCTTTTGCCTCGCAGGCCTGGTGCAGGCCGTCGGACCAGCGCCGGCCCTCCATCAGGCGGCCGGTGAACTCGTCGACGATGACGATCTCCTTGCCGCGCTCGGTGTCCTTGACCACGTACTCGACGTCGTGGGCGTAGAGGTGGAGGGCCCGCAGGCAGGTCTCGATCACGTGCGGCCACTCCATGAACTCCGGGCTGGAGTAGAAGTCGTCGACGCCGATCAGCTTCTGGGCGGCGATGATGCCGTCCTCGGTGAGGATCGCCTGCTTCTCCTTCTCCTTGAGCTCGAAGTGCTCCTCGTCCTTGAGCTTGCGGGCGGCCTGGATGCCGGTCCAGTACTTCTCGGCGCTGCCGGTGGCCGGGCCGCTGATGATCAGCGGCGTCCGCGCCTCGTCGATCAGGATCGAGTCGACCTCGTCGATGATGGCGAAGTCGAGCCGCTTCTGCACCTGGTCATCGGCGCGCGTCTTCATGTTGTCGCGCAGGTAGTCGAAGCCGAACTCGTTGTTGGTGCCGTAGACGATGTCGCAGGCGTACACCGGGTGCCGTTGGGACGGGGCCATCGACGACTGGATCGCGCCGACGGTCACGCCCAGGTACTCGAAGATCGGCTGCATCCACGTGGCGTCCCGGCGCGCCAGGTAGTCGTTGACCGTGACGACGTAGACCGATCCGGCCAGGGCGTTGAGGTAGGCCGGCAGGGTCGCCACCAGGGTCTTGCCCTCGCCGGTGGCCATCTCGGCGATCGAGCCCGAGTGCAGCACCAGGCCGCCGACCAACTGGACGTCGAAGTGGCGCATGTGGAGGGTGCGCCAGGCGGCCTCGCGGACCATGGCGAAGGCCTCCGGGATCAGCTCGTCGAGCTTGCGGCCCTCGGCCAGCTCCTGGCGCCAGGCGGCGGTCTGGGCCTTCACCTCGGCCTCGCTCAGGCCCTCGGCCCACGCCCTCCTGGCGTTGATGGCCTCGACCATCGGCTGCATCTTCTTGAGACGCCGGGCGTTCTGGGAGCCGAAGACGGCCCGGAGCATCTTGCCGAAGCCATGGCCGACGGCGCCAATGGAGTCGTTGATCGAGTCGAAGTCCACCATCGAGGAATCGTGCCGAGGCCAAAGGGCTCCGCGCCGGGGGCACCGGCCGGATCGTGATTGGGCAGTATAGCCCTGGGGGGCCTCGCCCCGCAGGGCCTCAAGCCGGGTCGGGCCAGGCCAGGGTGCCGACCAGCTCCGCCGCCGCGAGGCCCTCGGCGGCCAGCTCGCGGCGCAGCTCGGCGGCGATGCGGCTGATGCAGCTCGGCTCGCGGAAGCCGGCGGTGCCGATCTGGACCGCGCTGGCGCCGGCGACCAGGAACTGGAGCACGTCGTCGGCGCAGGCGGCGCCGCCGCTGGCGATGACCGGGATCTCGACCGCCTGGGCCACCTCGCGGACCATCCGCATCGCGATCGGCCGCACCGCCGGGCCGGAGAGGCCGCCGAAGCCGGCGCCGAGGGCCGGCCGGCGCCGCCGCCAGTCGACCACCAGCCCGAGGACGGTGTTGCACACCGTCAGGGCGTCGGCCCCGGCCGCCTCGGCGGCCAGGGCCAGCGGCGAGATGCGGGTCACGTTGGGCGAGAGCTTGACCCACAGAGGCTTGTCGGTCAGCCGGCGGCATGCGGAGACGACCTCGGTGACGGCCTCCGGGGAGCTCGAGAAGGGCAGGCTGCCGCCCTGGACGTTGGGGCAGCTCAGGTTGAGCTCGATGGCGGCGAAGGCGTCGAGGGGGCCGAAGGCCCGCACCATGGCGCGGTACTCCTCGACCGATTCGCCGCCGGCGTTGGCCACCACCGGCAGCTCGAGGGCCTCGAGCGCGGCCAGGTTCTGCTCCAGGAAGACCTCGACGCCGCGGTTCTCGAGGCCGATCGAGTTCAGCAGGCCGGCGGGGGTCTCCACCAACCGCGGCGGCCGGTTGCCGTGCCGCGGCCGGGGGGTGACGGTCTTGAGCACCAGCGCTCCGAGGTCGCCGGCCTCGAGGAAGGCGGTGGCCTCGCCGTCGTGGCCGAAGGTGCCGGAGGCGGTGAGCAGCGGGCTGCAGAGCTCGAGGGCGCCGACCCGGGTGGCCAGCATCAGCGGGGCTCGCGCCGCTGGAGCTGGATCCGGGCCACCCCGAGGACCAGCAGCAGGAAGCCGATGGTGATGCAGGAGTCGGCGAAGTTGAACACCGGCCAGGGGTCGAGCGGCCAGAAGCCGAGGTCGACCTTGACGAAGTCGCGCACGGCGCCGAGGTACTGCTCGCCGTCGACGCTGACCCAGCCGGTCCAGCGGCCCAGGTTGTCGTAGAGGTTGCCGAGGGCGCCGGCCAGCAGCAGCGCCAAGGTGGCGGTGCCGATCCGGTTGCGGCGCGGCTGAAGTGAGACCAGCCACAGGATGACGCCGACGGCGAAGACCCGCACGATGGTCAGGACCAGGGTGAAGTCCTGGAACAGGCCGAAGACCCCGCCGGGGTTGTAGACCTTGAGGACCGACAGCCAGCGGCCGGAGACGAAGTCCTCACCCTCGACGTTGCGCCAGATCCAGGCCTTGCTCAACAGGTCGGCCGCGACCAGCAGGACCACGGCGATCCAGAACACCGGCCGCGCCAGGCCGCCGGGGCGGACCCGGTCGGCGGAGGTGGCTTCAGTCTTCACTGAGATCGCCGCTCTCCGACTTCTCCTGGCAGCCCACGCAGTAGCGGGCGTACGGCAGGGCGTCGAGGCGCCGCGCCGGGATCGGATCGTCGCAGGCATCGCAGCTGCCGAAGCTGCCGTCGGCGACCCGTTGGAGGGCCTCGGTCACCTGCTGCCGGATCTCGTCCTCGTTCTCGATCAGCCCGACCTGGAATTCCTGGTGGTAGCTGTCGGAGCCGAATTCGTCGACCTCGTCGGCCGAGGTCTCGGAGTCGCCACGGAGGACCGAGTCCTCCATGTGCTCGATCTTCATCCCCAGGCGCTGGAGAAGGGCGAGCAGGTGGTTGCGGTGTTTGTTGAGCTCGGCTTTGGGGAGCTTCGGCATCGGCCTATGCTGGGGACGGTCCCGGAGCGGGCCAAACATTCTACGGATGACGGAAATCGACGGTCAACGACTGACGGAACTTCTCGCGGAAGCCGAGGAGTGGCTGGCCTCCCTGGCCGGCGAGGCCGGGCTCAGCCGCAACACCGTCTCCGCCTACCGCCGCGACCTGGTCAGGGCCGCCGGGCTGCTGGCCGCAGCCGGTTGTGACAGCTGGCTGGAGGTCGGTTCCAGCGAGGTGGCTGAAGTCTTGGCCGGGGTCCGGGAGGCGGGCGCCGCCCCCGCCACCCAGGCGCGGCTGCTGGCCGCGCTGCGGGGCCTGTTCCGCTTCCTGAAGGCCGAGGGCCGCCTGGAGGGGCGCGATCCGACCCGGAGCGGGGGCAAGCTGCACCTGTGGCGGCGCCTGCCCGGGGTGCTGGGAGTCGACCAGGCGCTCCGGCTCCTCAACGCCCCCCCGGAGGAGGGCTGGTGCGGGATGCGGGACCGGGCGCTGCTGGCGCTGCTCTACGGCGGTGGGCTGCGGGTCAGCGAAGCCTGCGGCCTGCGGCTGGCGGACCTCTCGCTCCGGCTCGGCGGAAAGGACGGCCCCGGCCTGCTCCGAGTCCTCGGCAAGGGCGGCAAGGAGCGCCTGGTCCCCTTCGGCGGCCGGGCGCGGGACCGCCTGGAGCACTGGATCCAGCTCGGCCGGCCCGGCCGGCCCGGCCGCTCCCCCCTGGTCCTGCTGAGCAAGAACGGCAAGGCCCTCGACCGTCACCGCGCCTGGCGCATCGTCCGCCGCTGGGCGGTCGTCGCCGGCCTGCCCGCCACGGTCCACCCGCACATCCTGCGGCATTCCTGCGCCACCCACCTGCTCGCCGGGGGCGGCGATCTGCGCTCGGTCCAGGAATTCCTCGGCCACGCCGACCTCCGCACCACCGAGCGCTACACCCACGTCGACGTCGACGAGCTCCAGTCCGCCCACCGCCTCCACCACCCTCGGGGATGACCGGAGGGTGTCAGGCTCGCTCGTAGGGTTTTCCGCCGGCCAGGCTCCGGAGCCCCGAACGTCGCGACCAGCGATCCCCCGAGCGGGAAAGCATTCGAGCGAGCCTGACACCTTCTAGAACGCCTTCCGGAGGTGGTCCTGGACCGCCTGGGCTAGGTCGGCGGTCATGCCGGGGAGGGCGGCGAGGGCCTCGGTGGGCTGGCTTGCGAGGGCTGGGAGGTCGCCCTGGCAGTGGTCGAGCAGCAGCTTGCGGCGGGCGGGGCCGATGCCGGGCACCTCCTCCAGCACCAGCCGGACGTTCTCCCGCCGCCGCCGGTGGTAGCTGATGGCGAAGCGGTGGGCCTCGTCGCGGATCCGTTCCAGGAACAGGCGCTCGGGGCTGCCCCGCTCGAGGATCACCGGATCGGGGCGGCCGGGCAGGAACAGGCGCTCCTCGGCCGCCACCGGACCGCGGCCCTTCCGGGCCTTGGCCAGCGCCACCAGCGGCGCCTCGCGCCCGGCGGCGGCCGCCGCCCGCAGGCCGGCGTCGAGCTGCAGCTTGCCGCCGTCGAGCACGATCAGGTCGGCCAGGCCCTCCTCCGCGGCACGCCCCAGCACCCGGCCGACGACCTCGTCCATGGCGGCGAAGTCGTCGTTGCCCTCGCCGCCGCCGACGAGGTAGCGGCGGTAGTGGGCGCGGTCGGCCCGGCCCTCGACGAAGCGGACCTTCGACGCTACCCGGTCCTTGCCCTGCAGGTGGCTGACGTCGACGCAGTCGACCACCGCCGGAGGGGCGTGCTTGGCCAGCACCCCGAGCCGCTCGGCAACCACCGGCCAGGGAGCGCTCGGCCGCTCGCCGCGCTGCGACCGGGCGTTGCTCTCGGCCAGCCGCACCAGCGCCCGCTTCTCGCCCCGGGCCGGCGCCCGCAGGCGCACCCGGTGGCCGGCGCGCTCGCCGAGCCAGGCCTCGATGCCCTGCGCCTCCTCCGGAAGCGCCCCCACCAGGACCTCCGGCGGGATCTCGCGGCCGTCGGCCCGGTAGAGCGCCGACAGGAGCTGCCCCACGGCCACCGCCGGCTCCTCGAACAGCGGCAGCACACCGCGGCGGCTCCCGATCCAGTCCCCCTCGCGGTATTCGAGCGCCGCGAAGTGGCCGCGCTCGTCGATCCCGAGCACGTCGAAGTCGCGGTCGGCCGCCAGCCGGACCTTCTGGGGCGCCGCCAGCGCCTCAAGGGCCTGGATCCGGTCGCGGGCGCGCAGGGCGGACTCGTACTCGAGCTGCTCGGCGGCCTGCGCCATGCGCCGCCGCTCGAGCTGCAGCCGCTCCCCTACCTTCCCGCCCAGCACCTCGCGGGCGCCGTCCAGGGCGGCGGCGTAGTCCCCGGCGCCGACCGCGCCGACGCAGGGCGCCGCGCACAGGCCGATGGCGTGCTTCAGGCAGGCCCGCGAACGGTTGGCCAGCGTGTGGTCGCTGCAGTCGCGCAGGCCGAAGGCCTTCTGGAGCAGCCGCTTGGCCCGCCGCGCCGCGGCGGCGCTGGGATAGGGGCCGTAGTACTCCCCGCCGCCGCGGCGCTTGCGCCGCCCCAGCCCCAGCCGGGCCCACCGGTGGGTGGTGTCGAGGTGGATCAGGAGGAAGGACTTGTCGTCCTTGAGGCGGACGTTCAGCGGCGGCTGGTGCAGCTTGACCAGCCGGTCCTCGAGCAGGATCGCCTCCTTCTCGGTGTCGGTGACGAAGAATTCGGCCGAGGCCGCGTGGTCGAGCAGCTCGGCCAGCCGCGCCCGGCCGTCGGCGCCGGCGCGCCGGTAGACCTGCACCCGGCGCCGCAGCTCGCGCGCCTTGCCGACGTAGAGCACCGCGCCGCCGGCGTCGCGGAAGAGGTAGCAGCCGGGACGCAGAGGCGCCGTCCGCAGCTGCTCGTCGAAGCTCCGGTGGCCGCCGCTCACGCCATCTCCAATTGCAGGGCCTCGAGCCGGCGGACCTCGTCCCGCAGCCGGATCGCCAGCTCGAAGTCCAGCGCCGAGGCCGCCGCCAGCATCCCCTGGCGCAGGCGGGCCGGGTTCCGCCCCCTGCCCCCCGCCCCGCCGCCCCACGGCCCCCCCCCCCCCCCCCCCACCCTGGGGCCCC
>JACNJP010000360.1 GCA_014382465.1 Planctomycetota bacterium | reverse complement strand
GGCAGGGTGGCGGCGGGGGGGGGGGGACCGGGGCCCCTGGCGCGCCGGGCGCACCCGGGGGGTGGACGGGAGGGGCGGCCCGGTGCGGGAAACAGCGGGGGAAGCGGCCCGTCGGGAAACCGTCGACTGGGAGGAAAACACCGGGTTTTTTGCTTCCGATCATCCTGCGGACCCCCGGCACCCGGACCGCCGTTACCCGCGCCTGCTCGGCGAGGGAGAGACCGACGAGAGCGGCCGGCTGGAGCTGTGGATCCCGCCGCTGGACGAGCGGCTGGCGGTGCGCGTCAGAAAGGGATTCCGGGTGGCGATCCGGCAGGAGCTCGACGTGTCCGGCGAGGGCGACCTCACGATCTGCCTGGAGGAAGGAGCCGAACTCCGCGGCGTTGTGCGACTGTGGCCAGGAGCGGACCCGGTGGATCGATTCTCCCTGGCCCTTCATCAGGAGGGGGGGCAGCCGGTCCGGACGTGGGGCGGCAACCGCGTCCCGCTCGAGGAGGATGGCAGCTTCGAGGCCAGCGGTTTCGGCGACGAACGCGTCGTCATCCGGCTGGCGTACCAGTGGCTGCCACGGAACGGCGGGGATAGCGGCAGGATCAAGATCATCGACCAGCCGCTGGCGACGGTGGACCTCCAGGCTGGCGTGCCGCGCGTGCTCGAACTCGACGCGCGGTCGCTCCAGCCCGGCCGGATCCTAGGCCGCGTCACCGTGGGCGGAGAGGCCGGGGATTCCGTCCGGGTGATGTTCGCGGCGGACACCTGGTCCAGGCGGGATTCCTACAGCGGCCGAGGCGGGTGGTTCGGGGACTTCCTGCCCGACGCTGAGGGGCGCTTTCAGGCGGAGAAGATCTCTCCCGGCCGCTACCGGCCGATCCTGATCGTCAGCGATACGCCCGACCGGGAGGGGAAGAAGCTACCCCTGGATCAGATCCTGAAGTTGGCCGCTGGCCAGGACTTGAGTTGGGACTACGACTACGTCGAGCGTGAACTGCGCGTCCGGGTGCTCGACCGGAGCGGCCTGCCGCTGCCGAATGCCGCCTGTTTGCTCACGGGGGAGGAGGAATGGCTCCAACTCACGACCGACGAGGAGGGCTACATCCGGATCCGGCCGGCGGCGATGCTGCCCTACCGGCTGAGGCTGACCGGGGAATACGCCGTCTCGTTGGGAGAGATCCGGGTCGACCCGCAGCGGGAGGTCACGGAGCTGGAGCGGCGGGTGCCGGAGCAGGAATAGAGGTCGGAGCCGAACCCCCAAACCCCTCGTGCTCCGTCCGGGCGATGATCTCGTCCTGCAGCGCCTCACTCAGATCGCAGAAGTAGTCGCTGTAGCCGGCCACCCGCACGATCAGGTCGCGGTGGGACTCCGGGTCCGCCTTCGCAGCCCGCAGCGTGTCCGCCCGCACGACGTTGAACTGCACGTGGTGGCCGTCCATCTTGAAGTAGCTGCGCACGAGGTGCCGCAGGTGGTCGATGCCCTCCTCGCCCTCCAACAGGCTGGGCGTGAACTTCATGTTGAGCAGCGTGCCGCCGGTGCGGACGTGGTCCATCTTGCCGGCCGACTTGAGGACCGCGGTCGGGCCCAGCCGGTCCACCCCCTGCACCGGGCTGATGCCCTCGCTGACCGGCGTGCCCGCCCGCCGCCCGTCCGGCGTCGCGCCGAGCACCTCGCCGAAGTAGATGTGGCAGGTGGTCGGCAGCATCTCGACCCGGTAGTGGCCGCCCTTGGTGTTGGGCACGCCGTCGATCTCCTCGAACAGCGCCTCGAAGACCCGCAGCATCAGCTCGTCGGCGCGGTCGTCGTCGGTGCCGTACTTGGGCATCTTGTTGCGCAGCCGCAGGCGCAGGGTCTCGTCGCCGTCGAAGTCGCGGCCGAGCGCCTGGTGCAGCTCGGCGACGCCGACGTTGCCGCGGGTCTCGAAGGTCTGGCGCAGGGCCGCCAGCGAGTCGCTGATCGTGCCGATCCCCACCGCCTGGATGAAGCTGTTGTTGTAGCGCGCGCCGCCGGCGTTGTAGTCCAGCCCCCTGGCGATGCAGTCGTCGATGATCACCGACAGGAAGGGCGCCGGCATGTGCTCGGCGTAGATGCGCTCGATCAGCTGGTTGCCGGCGATCTTGATCTGAAGGAAGTGGCGGAGCTGGGCGCGGAAGGCCGTGAACAGCCCTTCGAAGCCGTCGTGCTCCTCGGCGCGGCCGGTGCGCGGCCCGAGCTGCTTGCCGGTGCGCTCGTCGAAGCCGTCGTTGAGGGTCAGCTCGAGCACCTTCGGCAGGTTGAAGTAGCCGGTCAGGATGTAGGCCTCCTTGCCGAAGGCGCCGACCTCGACGCAGCCGCTGCAGCCGCCCTCGCGGGCGTCGGCCAGGGTCTTGCCCATGCGCAGCTGCTCCTCGACCACGCTGTCGGTGTTGAACACCGACGGGAAGCCGTAGCCGTTGCGGATCACCCGCAGCGCCGACCGCAGGAAGCGCTCGGGCGTCTTGCGCGAGATCTGGACGTTGCTGCTCGGCTGCAGCAGGTGCATCTCGTCGATGATCTCCAGCAGCAGGTAGCTGAGCTCGTTGGAGCCGTCCGAGCCGTCGACCAGCAGCCCGCCGAGGTTGATGTTGGCGAAGTCGGTGTAGGTGCCGCTCTCGGCCGCCGTGACCCCGACCTTGGGCGGCGCCGGGTGGTTGTTGAACTTGATGAAGAAGCACTCGAGCAGCTCGCGGGCGCCTTCGCGGTCGAGGCTGCCGGCCGCCAGCTCGCGCTGGTAGAAGGGCCACAGGTGCTGGTCGAGGTGCCCGGGGTTGAAGGCGTCCCAGCCGTTCAGCTCGGTGATCACCGCCAGGTGGCACCACCAATAGGCTTGCAGTGCCTCGTGGAAGTCGCGCGGCGGCTGCGCCGGCACCCGCCGGTTCACCTCGGCGATGCGCTCGAGCTCGGCCCGCCGGACCGGGTCCTGGCACGCCGCCGCCAGCTCTTCGGCCCGCGCGGCGTGGCGCTCGGCGTAGACGATCACCGCCTCGCAGGCGATGCGCATGGCCTCCAACTGCTCGCGCCGCTGGTAGGCGCGCGGGTCGGCCACGAAGTCGAGGGCCGCGATCGCCGCGTCGATGTCGGCCTGGAAGCCGCGCATGCCCTTGCGGTAGACCTTGCCGTCGGCCACGGTGTGGCCCGGCGCCCGCTGCTCCATGAACTCGGTGAAGACGCCGGCCTCGTAGGCCTCGTGCCACTCCGGCGGGAGCTGCGGGAAGATGCGGTCGCGCATGCAGCGGCCGCGCCAGTAGGGGATGACGGTCTCCTTGTAGGCGTCGAGCACCTCCGGCGGCACGCCGTAGCGCGTCTTCGGCCGCGAATCGAGGATCCGCAGGTCCTCCAGGCTGTGACAGGTCAGCTCGGGGAAGGTCGGCACCACCTTGGGCGCCGGGCCGCGCTCGCCGACGATCAGCTCGCCGTCGCCGATCCAGACCGTCTTGTGGCGGCACAGGTGCAGGAAGGCCCGCGCTCGCATCACCGGGGTCGACCAGCGGCCGTCGTGCTCGCGGTAGAACTCGGTCAGCAGGACGGCGCGCTCGGCCGACACCCGCGGCGGGGCGTCGAGGCTCTGGCGGCGGAGGGTGGCGGTGCGTTGGTTCATCGATGCGCAGCGGGCTCGCGCCCCTGGGTGGTCACGGTAAGGCCGCGGCGGCGGAAGGGCAGCGCCAGGCTCTCCATCCTGGCCGGGGAGGGCGGCTCCAGGCCGGCGAGCGGGGCGTCCAGGCCCAGCCGCCGGAACTTGTAGCGGCCGGTGGCGTGGTAGGGGAGCAGGTCGACGCGCCGCAGGCCCGGGAGCTCGGCGGCCAAGTCGGCGCTGGCCTCGAGGTTCTCGGCGTCGTCGTTCCAGCCGGGCACGATCGGGATGCGCAGGTGGATGCGCGGGTGCACGCGGGCGAGCTGCCGCAGGTTGGAGAGGATCGGCGCGCTGCCGACGCCGGTGGCCGCGCGGTGCCGGCGGTCGTCGATCAGCTTCAGGTCGTAGAGGAAGAGGTCGGCGAGCGGGGCGATGCGCAGCAGCACCTCGGGCGGCGCGTAGCCGCAGGTGTCGACGGCGGTGTGGATCTCCAGGTCCCGGCAGGCGCGCAGCAGGGCCTCGAGGAACAGCGGCTGGCCGAGGGGCTCGCCGCCGGAGAAGGTGACGCCGCCGCCGGACTCGTCGAAGTAGATGCGGTCGCGTTGGATCTCGTCCAGCAGCTCGTCGAGCCGTCGCTCGCGGCCGACCAGCCGGCGGGCCTCCGACGGGCAGGCCTCGGCGCAGCTCCCGCAGAGCAGGCAGTCGGCGTCGAGCGCCGGCGGCAGGCCCGGGCCGGGGACGCCGTGCTGAGGGCAGGCTTCGACGCAGGCGCCGCAGCGGAGGCAGCGGGCCGGCTCGATCACGAGCTGCTCGCGGTAGGACTGGCTCTCGGGGTTGTGGCACCACAGGCAGGCCAGCGGGCAGCCCTTCAGGAAGACCGTGGTGCGGACGCCGGGGCCGTCCTGCACGGACCAACGCTGGAGGTCGAGGACCAGGCCGGAATTCATGGTGGGGTGGGGGAGGCGGGGCGAGGGCCATCTCCTCTAATCCCTGGCTCCGGCGGCGGCCATGGCCCGCGGGGCGGGAATCGGATCCTCAGCGCCGCAGCCAGCTCAGGTCGTCCTCGAACCAGGCCACCTGCAGGTCGGCTCCCTGGCCGGAGGTGCAGAAGCGGCCGGCCTGGCGCCGTCCCATCGCCAGGAAGGCGGTGGACATGGCCTCGGCCTCGGCGGCGGAGCGGGCGATCACGGCGCAGGCGGCCGGGTCGGTGACGGTGTGGCCGTCGGCAGGCCGGACGATGCTGGACTCGCCGTTCTCGTCGACCGTGGCGGTGTTCGACAGGGCGCGGCGGCCGAGCGGCACGTGGGTGATGGCTTCGGCGCCGGCGCCGGCCCCGGGAGGCCACAGCCCGACCCGCCAGCCGCTGTCGAGAGCCAGGGCGAGGTCCTTGCCGGCCTGCAGCAGGCCCTGGTGGACGCCGCGGTCGCGCAGCGCCGCCGCCGCCCGGTCGAGGGCGTAGCCCTTGCCGATGCCGCCGAAGTCCAGGCACAGGTCCGGCCGCGAGAAGCGCATCAGGCAGCGCTCGGGGTCGACCAGGATCGAGCCGAGGCCGTCCGCGGGGCGGTCGTGGCCGCGGCGGCCGGGCGCCGTCAGGTCGAAGTGGCCGGCGGTCCGCAGCCCGACCTGGCCGCAGTCGATCAGGAGCTGCAGGACCTCTGGATCGACCTTCACCATGCGCTTTCCGGCGTGCCGGTTGAGGCGCGAGACCTCGCTCCGCGGGTCGTGCCGCGACAGCAGCGCTTCGATCCGGGACACCTCGTCCAGCGCCGCCTCGGCCGCCGGCGCCAGCGCCTCCCGCGAGGCTCCGACCAGCAGGAGTTCGAAGCCGCACCCCATCGCTCTCCGGCAGAAGCCATGCTGCGGGTGCGGAGGGGGCGAAGGCACCCGTAATGGAATAGCGAAGCCGCCCCCCGGTGTCAGGCTCGGACGAAGAGTTTTTTGATTCGCCGTCGAACTCGGGGCGCGACAGGGCGGCGAGTCAAAACCCTTCGTGCGAGCCTGACACCTTCCTATCCTCGCGAGCCGAGGACGTGGCCGTAGCGGTAGTAGACCTCGAGGATCAGGGCGCCGACGGCGGTGGAGTAGACGCGGCCGCCGTCCTCGCCCCACGGGCCGACCGGATCCCAGGAGCCGTAGAAATTGTCCTCGGGGTCCTCCATGCGCTGGTGGGGCAGCAAGGCCTGCTCGATCGACTTGCGCCACTGCTTCCAGTGCTCGCCGCCCCACTGGTTCATGGCGAAGGTGCCGTAGTACCAGTAGTAGAAGTCGCAGCTCCCGCCCTCGGCGTCCCACACCGGCGGGTTCTCCGCCAGCAGGTCGGCGTGCTTCTTGAGGACCTCGTACTTGGGGTGGTCCTTCCACCGCTTGACCTCCGAGGTGTCGGTCATGAAGATCCGGCACAGCAGCGACACGGCGGTCAGGGCCTCGGACCTGTCGGCCGGGAAGCGCTCGGCGTAATCCCCTCGCGGCCGCGACGGGCGGCTCCCCGGCCCGGCGTCGAGGTTGTAGCCGCAGCGGCCCAGGGAGTCGGTCATGGTGTCGAACCAGGTCTCCGACTCGCGGAAGGCAGCGTCGTCGATGGCAATTCCGGCATCCCTCGCGGTCTCCAGGGCGAACACCATCCAGCCGGTGATCGAGGTGTCGTTGTCGCCGTTGGGGGTCAGGCTGTAGCGCCACACGCCGTACTCGTTGCGGGCCCGGATGATGGTCCGGACCGCCTTCAGCAGCGACGGCCGCAGGATCGGCGAGCGCCCGAACAGGTAGGCCTCGCCCATGGCCATCGTGGCGATCGAGTGGTTGTAGAGCGTCGGGTTGCCGACCTCCTCGCCGAACAGACCGTTGTCGAGCTGGGAGGCGCGCAGCCAGTTGACGCCGCGGATCACCTGGTCCGAGAACTCGCCGCTGCTGAGGGTGTCGCCATGGCCCAGGAAGGCCAGCAGCGCCAGGCCGGTGTCGCCGACGTCGTTCACCGGGCTGCCGGGGCCGTCGCTCTCCGGCCGCTCCGGCCGCTTGTCGTAGTACATGAACTCGTCGCTGTCCCAGTAGCCCTCGGGCGCCTGGTGGTCTCGCAGCCAGCGCAGCGCCGCCATGACCGACTTCTCGCTGGCGTTGCCGCGGCCCTTCGGCCCGCCGCGCTTGCCCCGCACACCCAGGTCGCCGCCGCCGCCCGGCCCGAGTCCGATCGGGTTCTGGAAGGCGTCGATGTCGATCGGGCTCTCCTGGGTGAAGTCCGGATCCCCCTGGTCCTCGGGCTGCTCCAGCACATCCTCCTCGATGTTGACGTCCTGGAGCACCGGATCGAGGAGCTCCGGCACCACGTCGACCAGCTCCTCCGGCTTGATCTCCTCGACGATGGGCGGCACCTCCTGCGCCCTGACCGAGATCACCGGGGCGTCGGCCTCCTCCGGACGCAGGAAGGCGAGGCCGGCGAGCAGCAGGGCCCCGAGGCCGTGGATCGCCAGCGACACCAGCAGGTAGGGCGCCTGCTTCATGGTGTCGGCGAGCACCTCGTCGAAGCTCTTGTCGTGCTCCCACGGGCGGTGGGGTTCCAAGTCGGGGTGGGTTCTCGCTTCGAGGGCCATTTCCATTCTCCTGGCAGGTGGACTGCCCGGAGAACGAGTGCTCGGCCGTCCAGGTTCGGTTCCTCGCCCCGCGAGACGCGGCCGGGTTCGCCGAATCCGCCTGAACCGGCCCCGGCGGCCGCCGTTTCGGCGCCGGCGCCGCCCGGAACGCCGAGGGGCGGCTCCGGAGTCCGGAGCCGCCCCTGCCGCAAAGGGAAGGAAGCCTATTCGAGCACGTGGATGTTGCGCTCGGCGCAGATCCGCTTGAGCTGGTCGGGCCAGATCGTGACGCTGACCTCGCCGAGGTGGGCCTTCTGCAAGAGCAGCATCATCACCCGCGACTGGCCGATGCCGCCGCCGATGCTGAGCGGGATCTGGTCGTTCAGGATCGCCTGGTGGTAGGGCAGCTTCAGGTCCTCCTGCAAGCCCGCCATCTCCATCTGCTGGACCAGGGTCTGCTTGGTGACCCGGACGCCCATCGAGCTCAGCTCGTGGCGGCGCTTGGTGATCGTGTTCCAGACCAGGATGTCGCCGTTCAGGCCGTGGACCGGCTTGCCGGCGGCCGAGGTGCCGGGCGTGATCCAGTCGTCGTAGTCGGCGGCGCGCATCTCGTGCGGGTAGCCGTCGGCCAGCGGCCAGCCGATGCCGTAGATGAAGACCGCCGGGTGGTCCTGCAGGATCGCCGTCTCGCGCTGCTTGCGCGGCAGGTCGGGGTAGCGCTCGAGGATCTCCTCGGCGTGCAGGAAGACCAGCTCGTCGGGCAGCTCGGGCACCTGGGTGCCGCGCAGCCTGGGGAACTTGTCGAGCAGCATCTGCTCGGTCTCCTTGAAGACCTTCCAGATGCTCTTCACCGTCCCCGTCAGGTAGTCGAGGTTGCGGTCGGCCGCGGTGATGACCCGCTCCCAGTCCCACTGGTCGACGTACGAGCTGTGGTCGTGGTCGAGGAAGTAGTCCTTGCGCACCGCTCGCATGTCGGTGTTGATGCCCTGCCCCGGCTGGCAGTCGAAGGTCTTGAGCGCCATCCGCTTCCACTTGGTGGCCGCCTGCACGAGCTGGGCGTTGATCCGCGGATCGATGCCGAGGCCGGCCGGGAACTCCACCGGAGTCCGCGAGCCGTCGCGGTCGAGCATGTCGTTGACGCCGCTCTCTCGGCTGACGATCAGCGGGACCTGGACCATGATCAGGTTCAGCTCCCGGCACAGGCCGTCCTCGATGGAGCGTTTCGCTTCATACAGCGCCTCCATGGTCTGGCGCGGGCTGAGCAGGGGGTCGTAGTCGGTGGGGAGGATCTTGGCGACCTCCTCGTAGGTGCTGATGCCGGGACCTGCGAGGTCGGCGACTTTGTCGGACACGGTCATTTGTTCCTCTGAAAGATCGGGGAAAGGGGAGGTCCTCGGGACGAGGACCAGATTCAACTAGCCTTCAAGCCCTTTTCTACAAGAGGCGGATTGCCGAAGAAGGAGTTCCAATCCCCCGCGGCTGAGTTCCGTAGGACTTTGCGTTTAGAATCGATCCCTCGGGCCGCCAGGCTCGTGTGCCCCCCTCCCGCCGCTCTCCTCCCGTCCAGCCGTGACCATGAAGATCCCCCCGCGCCCGCGAATCCACCCGCTCGCCTTCCTGCTGTTGCTGCTCCCGGCCCTCCCGGCGCAGGCGCCGGCCGCCAAGGAGCCCCAGCGGACCCTGCCCGAGAGCTGGGTCCAGAGCTTCGACTGGCGCTCGGTGGGTCCGGCCAACATGGGCGGCCGGATCGTCGACATCGCGGTGCACCCGACCGATTCGACCACGATGTGGATCGCCACCGCCTCCGGCGGCCTGCTGAAGACCACCAACGGCGGGACCACCTGGGAGCACCAATTCGACCACGAGGACACTGTCGCCCTCGGGGACGTCACGGTGGCGCCGTCGAACCCCGACATCGTGTGGGTCGGCACCGGCGAGAACAACCCGCGCAACTCGGTGTCGTGGGGCGACGGCATCTACAAGTCGCTCGACGGCGGGGCGACCTGGAAGCACATGGGGCTGAAGCAGAGCTTCCAGACCGGCCGCATCCTGATCCATCCGGAGGACCCGGAGGTGGTCTACGTCGGCGCCCTCGGCCGGCTCTACGGGCCGAACGAGCAGCGCGGCCTCTACAAGACCACCGACGGCGGCGAGAACTGGACCAAGGTGCTCGAGCTCGGCGAGCTGACCGGCGTCATCGACATGCGCATGAAGCCGGACGATCCGGAGGTCTTGCTGGTGGCGGCCTACGAGCGCCAGCGCGACGGCTTCGACACCAACGATCCGGCCAAGAAGTGGGGCGACGGCGGCGGCTTGTGGCGCACCGCCGACGGCGGCGCCACCTGGCAGGAGATCACCGAAGGCCTGCCGAGCGGCAAGCTCGGCCGCATCGGCCTGGACTGGTACCTGGGCGACCCGAACGTGGTCTTCGCCGTGGTCGAGTCCGAGCGCATCACCCAGGAGCCCGAGAACGCGGCCTACATGGGCGTCCAGGGCGAGGACGTCGAGGTCGGCGCCCGCCTCACCGAGGTCACCGAGGGCGGCCCGGCGGAGGAGGCCGGGCTGAAGACAGGCGACATCGTGGTCGCCGTCGAGGACACCATCGTCCATTCCTGGGGCGACCTGACCCACGAGATCCGCAAGCGCCTCGCCGGCGAGACGGTCCAGATCGAGGTCTCGCGGCAGCGCAAGAGCGTCAGCGTCGAGCTGACCTTCACCGTCCGGCCCTCGGAGAAGGAGGACGAGGCCGCCGCCGAGGCCGACCCGGCCAAGGCCGAGGAGGGCCAGGCGGAGGCGGAGAAGGCGGAGGCGGAGGCGGAGAAGGCGGCAGCCGAGGAGGAGGACGCGCCGCCCGAGCCCGGCCCCTTCCACATCGGCCTCGGCGGCCAGCGCGAGAACGCCCAGGACGAGCAGGGCCCGGACGGCAAGGAGTACGGCGGCATCTACCGCAGCGACGACGCCGGCCTGACCTGGAAGCGCATCAACTCGCTCAACCCGCGGCCGATGTACTACAGCCAGGTGCGGGTCGACCCGAGCGACGCGAACTTCCTCTACGTGCTCGGGACCTCGCTCTACAAGTCCTCCGACGGCGGCGCCACCTTCAGCGACGACGGCCACGGCCGCGACGTCCACGTCGACCACCACGCGCTGTGGATCGACCCCGCCGACGGCCGCCACATGGTGCTCGGCAACGACGGCGGCATCTACGAGACGCGCGACCGCATGCTCACCTGGGACCACCACAACCAGGTCGCGATCGGCCAGTTCTACCGGGTCGAGGTCGGCCCGCGCGACGACTACCGCGTCTACGGCGGCCTGCAGGACAACGGCTCCTGGGGCGGCCCGAGCCGCTCCCGCAGCGGCGGCGGCCCGGTCAACAGCGACTGGTTCAACGTCGGCGGCGGCGACGGCTTCTTCGTCCGGGTCGACCCCGAGGACCCGGACCAGATCTACTCGGAGAGCCAGAACGGCGCCATGGGCAGCATGAACCTGCGCACCGGCGAGCGCGGCTCGGCGCGGCCGCGGGCGCCGCGCGGCGAGCGCTACCGCTTCAACTGGAACACGCCGTTCCTGCTGTCGAGCCACAACTCGCGCATCCACTACAGCGCCGGCAACAAGGTGTTCCGCTCGCTCAACCGCGGCCGCGACCCGAAGGCGATCTCGCCCGAGATCAGCGTGACCGACAGAGGCAGCGGCACCGCCCTGTCGGAGTCCCCGCGCGACTCGGACGTGCTCTACGCCGGCACCGACGACGGCGGCGTCTGGGCCACCACCGACGGCGGCCAGAGCTGGTCCGACCTGTGGGAGATCCCGGTCCCGGCGCCGCCGGCCGAGCGGGCGGAGGCCGCCGCGCCGGTCGCCGAGGGCGAGTCGGCCCCCGAGGCCGCCGCGCCGGCCGCCGCCGCCGCCGCCGAGCTGCCCGAGCGGATGCGGGAGTTCGACGAGAACAAGGACGGCAAGCTGCAGGCCTCCGAGCTGCCC
>JACNJP010000204.1 GCA_014382465.1 Planctomycetota bacterium | reverse complement strand
GAGTGGCGGAATTGGCAGACGCGACGGATTCAAAATCCGTTTCCCGCAAGGGAGTAGGGGTTCGAGTCCCCTCTCCGGCACCATCCCTGGCTTCGCGATCGGCGGCGGTCCGGCCTACCTGGATGACCTCCCTTCGGGCAAGGTGGTCCTCGACGCCCAGGGACCCGAGCCGCAGTTCCGCTTCATGGAGGAGCGGGTCTTCGCCGGTCCGATGGGGTTCCCGGCGGTGCCCGACCAGTTGTATGAGGACCACGGCGACGGGTCCGCTTCCGCGACATCAGCGCCACCGCCAAGCTCACGGTGACCTGGAGCGACGGCCAAGTCTCGTGGAGGATGGAGTCATCGAGGGATCAGGCGCTGGTGGTGGTCAGGGAGACAGGGCGAATCCGGCCCCCTTGAGTGGCCCCGGGTCCGCCCAACTCGCGGTCCTCGCCGTGCTTTGCGTCGGCCGCTCGGGTCTGGCCTCGGACGGGCCCCGATCTTCGCCATAACCTCAATCCATACAAATATTTAGGATGTGTCGGGGCCACTCTCCTGGGCCGGATTCGGGTCCTCGGTCCGGGTATCGCGGTCTCCACCACCTCCCCTGGCCAGGGAACTTGGAAATCCGAAATTCAGGCACAGGAGGCTCAGCCGGGCGCTCGATCCGTGGCATGATGGAGGAGCGGCAGTCGGCGTCGCGAAGGCCTATCCCTCGCCTCGCTCCACCGCCGCCTCGTCATCATCCCCTGAAGTTCCTGACCAGGAGTGCCCGAGTGCGCCCGTTCTCCTTCCTTTCTCTCTCCCTGCCGGCGGCCGCCCTGCTCGCGGCAGGTCCGTTGGCTGCCCAGGGTCCGATCCATCAAGTCCTCGGTGACAGCGCCTACGACGGTCTCGGCCGTGCCGTGAGCTGGGTGGGCGACATCAACAGCGACGGCTTCGACGAGTTCATCGCCGGCGCCCCGCTGGACGACAACAATGGCCAGGACTCCGGCATGGCCCGTCTCTTCGACGGCTTCGCCGGCACGGCCATCCTCAGCATCGACGGCGACAACCAGGCCGATGAGTTCGGTGGCGTGGTCGCGGGCGTCGGCGACGTCAACAACGACGGCGTCCCGGACTTCGCGATCGGCGCGATGCTGGACGACAACCTGGCCGTCGGCGGCGGCATGGCCCGGGTCTACTCCGGGTCCGGCTTCTTCGTCATCCACCAGTGGGACGGCCCGACCGCCACCGACATGCTCGGCTGCGACATCGCCGGCGCGGGCGACATCAACGGCGACGGCTACGACGACGTCATCGTGGCCGCCCGCCAGCGCTACGACAGCTCGAGCGCCAACCCGGGCTACGTCAAGGTGTACTCAGGCGCCACCGGCGCGGTCATCTGGACCCTCACCGGCGGCACCAGCGCCAACCTCCAGTTCGGCTACTCGGTGGCCGGCGGCCGTGACGTCGACGGCGACGGCGTCAACGACATCGCGGTCGGCGTCTACGGCGACGACACCGTGGCCCTCAACAGCGGCGCCGTCTGGGTCTTCTCGGGCGCGACCGGTCTCGCCATCACCACCGTCTACGGCGACACCGCCCAGGACCACCTCGGCGCCGATGTCGCGCTGATCGGCGACGTCACCGGCGACGGCCGCGCCGACCTCCTGGCCACCGCCACCGGCGACGACACCAACGGCACCAGCTCCGGCATGGCGCGGGTCTACCGCGGCGACACCGGGGCCACGGTCGCCACCCTCCGGGGGACCATGACCAACGGCGAGTTCGGCTACTCGTGCGGTGATTTCGCCGACATCACCGGCGACGGCGTCGAAGAATTCCTGGTCGGCGCCTGGCGCGACGACTCCGGGGCCAACCTCGACGTCGGCATCGTCTACGTCTTCGACGGCGCCACCTTCGCCATCCATCAGCAGGCCGAAGGCCAGGTGTCGGACCGGATGGGCTTCGCCTGCAGCCGCGCCGGCGACGTCAACAACGACGGCATCGAGGACTTCATCGGCGGTGCCTCCCAGTACGGCTCCTCGGGCGGCAACGGCCAGGGATACGCGATCGTCTACGACGTGACCCAGGTCCCGCCTCCGCCGCCGCTCCGGTGGCCCTTCATCCCGAACAGCTTCGTCGCGGTCGGCGCCGGCTACGCCGACAACTTCGACAGCTACCTCGGCGTCTTGCCGGCCCACATGACAATCAACGAACTGCTGACCGCGCTGCGCGTGATCGACCCGGACGCCTGGTGCAACATCGGCCAGAACGGACCGACCGCCGGTGGCGGCGGGGTCACGCCCTACAGCGGCGCCTACATGCTGGAGATGGGGGGCAACCCCAACGGCATGAGCACCAACCACGACGTCAGCAACGCCCTGGTGATCGGCCTCAACGGCGCCGGCAACCCGGGCTTGGTGCTGGACTTCCAAGCCTTCAACCTGGGTGAGGAGGGCAGCCTGGACGACGGCGTCTGGGTCTCCGACGACGGCGTGGTGTGGGAGCGGATGTTCACCAGCTGGCTGGGCGTCTCGACCACCGCCTGGGACGCGCAGACCGGCATCGACCTCAGCACCTCCTCGGTGTCGACGGCCGGTGACTTCTACCTGGCGCTCGCCCAGTCGGACAACTTCGAGCTCGGCCTCAACGACGGCATCTGCATCGACGACGTCTCGGTGCACAGCTCCGGCCCGCAGCCGCCGACCCTGGCGGTCTACAACCTGATCGCCGGGATGCTTGCCACGATCGAGGTCACCAACAACAACCCGGGCGACCGCTGCCTGGTGGGCTACTCCAAGTTCGGCGGCGGCCCGATCAACACCCCCTTCGGCCAGGTCTACCTGACCCCGCCGTACGTCGCCCTGCCGCCGATGACCGCCAACGCCCTCGGAGTGGCCCAGCTCGTCGCTCCGGTGCCGCCGATCGCCGCGGGGGCGAACGTGTGGCTCCACGGTCTCAACCAGACCCAGGGCATCCTGACCAACCCGATCGCGACCACCATCCTGTAACCGGTCGGGTTCGATCCCACGAGGGCCGGGCGTTCCTTCGGAGCGCCCGGCTCTCTCTCGTTTGTCCCGCCCGCGGCTCCCCGATAAGCTCGGCCCGCCATGGCAACCTCCCCGGCGCCTCCGGAGGACACTCTCCGGCGACTGCTCGATCGGGCGGCCCGTTCGACGCTCCACCGCCTGGCCGGAAACCGCAACCTCATCGACGGCTGGGCCCTGTTCGGCGCGCCGCCCGACAAGCAGGCCGCGGTCGAGGAGCGCTGCCTCGAGGACCGGGACCTGATCGGGAGGCTGAGCTGGCTCATGGATTGCGGTTTGCTGGCCTCCGGCGGGATCGAGGCCCTCCTCGAGGGTGACCGCGCCGCGGTCCTCTTGCACGCGGCGCTCGGTCTGGGCGCGCCGGAGGAGGCGCGAGCGGCCGGCCTGCCCGACCTCGACCCGCGCCGGGCGCTGGCCGCGGCTGCCTGGGTGGTCCTCGTCGGGGGCGCGGAGCCTCGCTGGGCCGCCGAGGACGGGTGCCTCGTTCTGCGATCCTCCGAGCCGGGCGCCGAGCTGCCCGGATGGTGGAGGCAGCTCTTCGATCATCTCGAGGGGGTCCGCGCGACGACAGGCGGTCTGGAACTCGGGGTCCAGCCCCGAACCGCCGCCCGGCCCTCCTAGGCTGACATCAGCGCGGGAAGGCCCGCGGCACCAGGAAGGAGGGGCGCGGCGGACAGGGGATCCGGCTGGCGCCCTCGGCGACCGTGCGTCCGATCTTACTCGCCTTGGCGGCGACAGGAACGTGGCCACCGTCGATCCAGAAGGCGGCGCAACCGACCACCGTCGCCAGCACCAGCGACGCCAGCAGGCCGGCTAGAGCGCCGCCGGTGCGGGCAGCCCAACCGGTCGGCCCCTTGCTCTCTCCGGCCAGGAACCGCCTCAGCAGGGTGAGGCTCGGCAGCAGGACCACGACCAGCGCGAGCTCGAGCCGGGAAGTCAGGAGGGCGGCGTCTGCGCCCTCATCGAGGAAGGAACTCATCGCCTGCAGCAATGGGGTGCCGAGCAACCCGACCAGGGCCAGGGCGACCATCAGGACCAGCAAGCGGATAAACTGGTGTACGGTGCCCCGGAAGGCCCCGGCAACGATTCCGTATGCGGCCAGGGCCGATCCGACCCAGTCCAGCCAGCGGAGGTCTTCCAGGAATTCGATCACGGCGAAGTTTGCCCTGCCACCCGCCAGCGATGCAAGAAAACGACCACCGGTTCGCTCCCGCAGTCCAGCTCCTCGAAGATCTGGAGGCCAGGGTTGTCCAATTTGCGGCGTTGGAACGCGAGTGGCAAGCGGCATTGGCCGGGTTTCCGGGAGCCGACGGGCCTGGCCGGCAGCTTCGCTTCCGCGAGTGGTTCTTGCTGGAGCGCCGGTCCGAATCCCTGGGAGTGCCCCCGGCCATCGCCTGGGCGCCCGCGGACTTGCCGGAGGACTCGGCTTGGAGCCGCCTGCTGGACAGCTTCCTTGGCATCTACTTGGTGACGAGCGAATCCGAGGTGGGGGAGCTGCTCCTCGAGGATCTGTGGAGCGGACAGGCGCTGCGCTGGGCGCCGGACCAGCCTTTGCCGGCGCTGGGGCCGGCAGCCCTGGTGGTGGGGCGGTTCGTCCTGGGCGCCGAGGGGATGCACGAGACCCTGCCAGGGACTTTCACCTGCTCCGCAGCCGGCCTCCCGGAGGCGGTCGAGCGGGACTTGAACGCCATCCGGGCCGGGAAGCCTCGAAGCCGCTTGTCCCAGCTGGAGTGCGAGCGGTTGTTCGCCCCGCTGCTGGCGGCGTCCGAGCCCGTCTCCGATGGCCGAGTGGCCGCCGCGGCGTCGTTCGCGGCCCTGGGCCGTGTGTTGGGAGACCTGCCGCCCTGGGCGGCCGGCGGTTGGGAGCAGGCCTTGGCCGCCTTCGGGCCGGCTGAGCTGCTGGACCGGATCGCGTTCGAGACCAGCGCCGACCTGGAGATGGCCAGGCGGCTGGTCTTCGAGCTCTCCGGGGACCCGGGCGGCGTTTCCCGGGCCGCGCCCGCCGAGGCGCCGGCTTGCCCCGCTGCAGGGGGCCGACCGGATCCGGCCCTCGCCTTGCGCCTTTTCGACCAGCAACGGAAAGGTGGAGCGCCGGTGGAGGAGTGCTTCCTGCAGTTGGAGGTGGCCCTCGGACTGGAACCCGGCGCCTCCCACGAAGAGGACGATGGCGCAGCCGTCGGTCCTCCCGGTCCGCCGACCTTCCAAGCGCTGCAGGAGACCTACCGCTGGGAGCGCGAGGCGGAATCGAAGCCGCTCCAGGCGGCGGAAGCCGAGCTGCTCGGAGCGCTCGGCGCCTTCCTCCAGGAGCTGCGGACGCCCGAGCAGCAGTCCACCCTGGTCCGCGAGCAGGTCCTGGCCTTCTTGCTCCAGGCCCCTGGCGAGGAGGCCGTCCGCCGCCTCAGCGCTGAGCTCGCGCCCTTTCTCCGGTGGTCCGACCGAGAGCTGGAGGAAGGGACCGAGAACCTGGTCCAAGACCTCGAAGCGGGTTTGGGGAACAAGCTGGCCAAGGCCGCCGCGTGCAACCATGAGTTGAAGAGGACGGGCGGCCGCGCGGCGGGCAGCGCGCGGGTGGTCTCGGTCGAGCCGCTGCGAGTGGCCGCGGCCGACGGCGAGGAGGCGGTCGTGAACGGGGTCCCGGAGCGCTTCCGCCAGTGGATGGAAGACGCTGACCTGCTCCAGGGAACTTGGCGGAGCGGTGAATTCGATGCCGCTGGCTGGATCCCGAAAGAGGTCCTCGGTCCGAGCCTGTCGGACTGAGCGTTCCGGCTCAAGCCGGAACGAAGACGGCCGGCTTGCTCAGGAAGTGGGTCCTCAGCAGCTCCTGCGCAGGGCCGAGGATGGACTCCCAGGCGGTGCCGGGATCCCGGATCAGCGTGAGGCGGTCCGCCTGGAGGGAGACGATCGCCACCCCGGGCAACCGCATCAGCGCGTCGACACCCGGGTGGCCGGATTCAGCGCCGGGGCGGTCTTCGGTCCAGCAGCCGTCCGGGAAGATCGTGAACGGCAGGCTGAAGACCGCGCGGTAGGGATGGAAGCCGAGCGCGGGCTGGAGCGGAAGCTCGGAGGTGCGTGCCATGTCGATGCCTAAGCCGGAGGGGACCGTTTTCCACCGCTGATCGGCGGAGGGGAGGGATCGAGGGTGGCTTGCTTCCGGATCAGAAAGGTCCGATAATATATATTATGTTGTCCAAAACTTGAGGTGGGGTGGGCCCGACACCTAGGATGCCCGCCTGGGTTCGTGTGAGAACCACTTCAAACCCCCATTTAAGGTCGATTGTGGAAACGCCTGTGGAAAAGCTCGTGGATAACCCTGGGAGAATAGGCCTTCCCGTACGCTCCTTCGAATCCCTCCAGATCGGAGAAACCCATCGCTCTCCGATCCGGGTGCTCGAGCAGTCGACCATCGTCGCCTTCGCGGAGGTCACCGGGGACATGAATCCCATTCACCTGGACCCGGCCTTCGCCCGCCGGACGGTGTTCCGGGGCACCGTCGCTCACGGAATGCTCCTGAGCGGCATCCTGACCGGGATGGCCTATGACACCGGCTTGCTCGGTGAGAACATCCTGGCCCTGGAGAGCTCAGAGGAGCGCTATCTCGCTCCAGTGAGGCCAGGCGACCGGATCCGGGGGTCGGTCAGGATCAGCGGCAAGGACCCGGGCGTCAGCAAACGCTGCGGCAGGGTCCGCTGGGACGTGAAAATGGAGAAGATCCGTGACGACGGGCTCCCGGAGCTCGTGCTCGTGGTGCATTGGAACACCTTGGTGTTCAAGGCGGCCTATTTGAAGGCCTGACCCGGGCTTGTTCAGGAACGGCGGCCCGTCCAGCGAACCTCGCTCCCAGCCTGCCGGTAGTCGACCAGGCTGATCGAACCAGTAGGAAGTCGCAAAGTCCCCCACTGGTCCAGCGGCAGTCCGAGCGACGCCGCCAGGATCGCCCGGGTCGGAAACAGGTGCGAGACCAGGGCGATGCTGCCCTCCGGATACTGTTCCAGAAGCCAGTCCCTGACCCTCAGGCAGCGATCGCGGAGGCCGCCCAGCGATTCGCCCCCGTGAGCCCTCCAGGCTTCGGGATCCCGGCGGTGGGCTTCGAGGTCGCCCGGCCAGCGCCTCTCGACCTCCTCTGGCGTGAGGCCGACCCAGCGTCCGCGGTCGATCTCGCGGACCCCGTCCGCGACCTGCAGATCCAGCCCCAGCCGGCCCAACAGAATCTGTTCGGCCCCGAAACGGGCTCGGGACAGCGGGCTGGAATAGACCGCGTCAAGGTCCTCGTGAGCCAGGTCCCGGGCCGCCGAGGCGGCCTCCTGCCTCCCGCGCGGACTCAGCTCCACCTCGGTGCCGCCGTAGAAGGCGCCCGGCGCCGGAGGAACGACTTCGCCATGCCGGATCAGGAACAACCTCACCGGCGCATTGTCCGATCGCCGCGCCGGGGCCTCAATGCCGTTGCCCGAGTGGTAACCTGGACTAGAGGCCGGGACACGGTCTCTGTCATGTCGCGCCTCTCCCTGATCCTCGCCCTCCTGCTGGCGGTCTGCATGACCGCCGACGGGGCCGCGGCCCAGACCACCATCGGTGGCGGATCGGGCGGCGTGAACGTCGGCGGAAAGGGCGGCGGTCACAAAAAGATCGAGCCGGCCGACACGACCGGTCCCAGAACTCCCCCGCCGGGCGGCGGCGAGCCTGCCGAGCCAATGCGGCCCTGGGATCCGCCTGGAGCCACTTCCTTCCCGCCGCCGCCCTCCTTCGGCACGGTCGGGGTCCCGGGTCTGGGGATCACGCGCATGCCCGACCTGCTCGAGGACGACTCCGAGTGGCTCTGGTGGTGGCGGCTGCACCGCTGGCATCGCCTGGAAGGTCCCGGACCGCCGGAATCGGGCCCCGTGGTCACCCCCGGCTCGGCCCTCACGGCCTTGCCCGCTCCCGGCCCTCCTGCGCCACAAGGCCCCAAGGCCGCCGCCCTGGTCGTGCCGCTGCTGCTCGAAGCCTGGGAGGCCGAGCCGGTCCGGGCCGAGATGCGGTCGGCCTTGCTCCTGGGCCTCGCTCGCGCCGGCCGAGGGCCGGCGGTCGGCGCAGCGCTCCGCGCCGGTCTGCGGGACCGGGACCTTCGCGTGGTCGAGACCGCCGCGCTGGGGCTGGGCATCCTCGGGGAGCCTCACGCCATCCCGGTGCTGGCCTCGCTGGTCCGGGACGACCGCTCCGGCAGGGAGGCACTCGACCGTCACGAAGTGTCGCGCCAGGTCCGCTCCTTCGCCGCCTACGGCCTCGGATTGATCGCCGCCCGGACGCGCTATCACGGCCTGCGCGCCACCATCGCCGACGCGTTGCTGGACGGCCTCGCCGACCAGCAGGTCTCCGGCCCCGACCTCGGGACCGCCTGCGTCCACGCCCTCGGCCTGTTCCCCGGCGAGGACGCCGTCGACCTCGTCCCTGGACTGCTCGGCGTGCTCCGCGATCCACGCCAGCACGACTTCGTGCGCGCAGCCGCCGCCACCTCCGTCGCCAAGCTGCTCGCCCGGGCCGGAGATTCCGCCCTGGCCCGCGAGGCGCTGCGGAAGGTCGCCAAGAGCTTGTCCGGCCGCGGCGAAGACGATCTGGTGCGGGCCTCCTGCGCCCTTGCCCTCGGCCGGCTCGGCTCCATTCCGCAGCTCGCCCCGCTCGCGCTCGAGCCGGTCCTGGACCGCTTCCACCGCGACAACGATCCGCGCGTGCGGCACCTCGCCACCATCGCCCTCGGCGAGATCGGCTCCGGGACCCATCCCTCGGCCCAGATCGAGGCCCTGCCTGCGCTGCTCGCCGGCTTGTCGGACGGCCCGGACCGGGACCGGGGCTGGTGCGCGGTCGCCCTGGCCTGGGCTGCCCTCCTGGCCCAGGAGGACGGGCGAGCCCTCCCTCTCGCGGTCCCCCAGCGGATCCTCGCCTCCTATCCGGACCGGAACCGCATGCGCCATCGCGCCGCAGCCGGCCTGGCCCTCGGCGTGATGAGGCACCACCCGGCGGAGTCCGCCCTCGGCGAGGCCCTCGACGAGGTCGGCCATCCAGGGCTGCGCGCGGAACTGGTCGCCGGCTTGGCCCTCCTCGCCGGCCCCCAGGTCCTGGATGAGCGGGTGCCGGACGAACTCAGCCGGCTGGATCCCCTGCGTCCGGACTACCAGGCAGCCTGCCTCAGCCTGGCGCGGCGCGCGCCCGGCCGCCTCCTCCAGGTCCTGATCGAAGGCGGGATGCGGTCCACCAGCACCTACCAGGGCGAATACGCGGCCGCCATCGGCCTGGGCTGGCTGGTCGGCGAGATGGAGGCCATCCCGCCGTTGTTGGACCTGTGGAAGAGCGGCCGGGCGCCCTTCGAGGTCGAGGTGGCGGCGGTCCTCTCCCTCGGCCGGGTGGCCGAGCCGGAAGGCCCTCGCTGGAACGCCGGCTACCTGGACCTGGTCAACCCCTTCGCAGCGCCCCTGACGCTGGTGGGAACTCCCCACCGGCCAGGCGTTTGCGACCGTCTGTGAGGGTCGCTCCGGGCTCCGTTACTCGGTGGTAACGCGGAGCCGTCGCTTCCCCCCAGGCCGGGGTGGTACACTCTTTGCCTTCCATGGAAGACGGCCGATCCACCGCGACCGCTACCACCACGGAAACAGGAGATTCGAATGAACCGCTGGCTGCTCCCCCTGACGCTAATCGCGTCCCTGGCCCTCGGGGCCAACCTGGCCGCCCACGGCGGCACCTACCGCGGCCCGGGCGATACCGTGCCGCCTGGCGGCGGCGGAGCGGCGACTCCGACCACGCCGACCGCCCCGGCTACTCCGGCCACCCCGGCCACCCCGGCCACTCCGGCGACGCCCTCCACTCCCGGAACGCCGTCGACGCCGACCATCCCGTCGGCCCCGGCCCAGAACCAGCCCCGACAGGCCACCACCGGCACCCCTCCCGGCGAAGACCTGACCCGCTGGGTCTACTGGTGGGAGTTCAACAAGGAGCCGTACCTGAACCTCAAGGCCAAGGTCCACGGCGGAACCATCTCCACCGGTGAGAACGAGCTCCTCACCGGCCTCGAGGCCTTCAACACCAGCAACAACACCTTCAAGCCGACCGCCCAGCAGATCACCACGATGGTGATCCCGGCGCTGCGGACCGCCCTGGAGAACGAGGAGAGCATCGACATCCAGTCCTCGGCGACCATCGCCTTGGCCAAGATCGGCCTCGACCCGACTGTCATCCAGCTGTTCCAGCCGCTGCTCCAGGCCTCCAGCCAGGAGATCCGCGAGACCACCGCCCTGGCCTACGGCATCCTCCAGGATCCGGTCGCCCTGCCCTACCTCGAGGCGCTGGCCTTCGATTCGCCCGAAGGCCGCGGCTATGCCGGCAAGCAGACCGGGGTCTCCCCGCGCACGCGCGCCTTCGCCGCCTATGGCTTGGGCCTGCTGGCCTACGCCACCGACGACCTCGGGATCCGCAACAAGATCGCCGACAGCCTCTGGAACCTGCTCTCGACCGACCAGTCGTCGTTGAAGGACATCCGCGTGGCCTCGGTGATCGCTCTCGGCCTCACGCGGGTCGAAGGCGTCAAGCTCGATGAGATCACGACCAACCTCGCGGCATTCCTGGCCGACCCGGCCAAGGACCGGCTGGTCCGCGCCCACTGCCCCAACGCGATCGCCAAGCTGCTGAACGCCAACGGATCGCCGGAGCAGGCGGACCGCTACGCCCGCGAAATCCTCGGGTACCTGGACAAGAACAGCAAGGCCGAGGCCGAGATCCTGCAGTCCGCCACCCAGGCGATCGGCATGCTCGCTCCTGCCTGCACGCCGTCCACCCAGAGCGAGATCTTCAAGACCCTGGTGCGGGTCGAGGCGGATGGCAAGGACATCCAGCAGAAGAACTTCTCCGCCATCGCCATGGCCTACCTCGGCGCTGGCGCCCCTGAGGGCAGCCCGATCCGGAACGACGTCACCGAGTTCCTGATGAAGAGCACCGCCAAGGGCAGCACCAGCTACCGCCCTTGGGCCGGTCTGGCGCTCGGCGTGATGGCCTTCCGGATGGAAGAGGCCAAGTCCGGCCTGCTGCCGGAAGTCGCCGCCGAGGCGGTCCTCGCCCGCTTCAAGAAGGAGGGGGACCCGGGCAACAAGTCGGCCTTCGCAATCTCGCTGGGCCTGATGAAGTACCTGAAGGGTGAGAAGGAGATCGCAACCGAGCTGAAGAAGTCCAAGCAACAGGAGCTGCGGGGCTACTGCGCCGTCGCCCTCGGCCTGATGGGCGCTCGCGACCACCGGGAGTAC
>JACNJP010000237.1:1697-11358 GCA_014382465.1 Planctomycetota bacterium | reverse complement strand
GCAGGAGGAACCCAGAGCCCTGCGGAGGGGCGCGGCCCGAGGACCGGGGCCTATGGTGGAGCCGAGGGTCGCGCGACAGGGGGAAGACGTGCTCGTGGCGATTCGGCAGGGTGGTGCGGCGCCGGCGCGGGATGCCGAACCGGCGGTCGTACGCGCCGGCGGTGAGGCCCGAGACGGCCGTCAGGACGGGGGCGCGGCGGGCGGCGCGCGGCACCACGTATCCCCACCAGGCCCGGAAGCCGCGCGAGTAGGCCTGCGGCCAGGCGAAGGTCACGGCGTCGTGCAGGTGGACCAGGTTGCGGCGGTGGCGCACCGGCGCCGTGCCCTTGAGGTTGAGCAGCAGGCCGCGGGCGCGGCGCGGCAGGCTGAGCTGCTCCCAGGCGTGGGAGCGGAAGGCGCCGCCGGGGCGCAGTTCGAGGTGGGGGAGGCCGGGGTCCTCCGCGGGCACCCGCGGCAGGTGCAGGACGACGCGGTAGCGCGCCGGGTCGATCTCGCCGGCGGCCAGCATGGCGTCGAAGGCCCCCAGGATCTCGCGGCCGACGCGCTGCACCCCGGTCAGCGGCTCCGCCAGGAAGCGGGCGTTGACGTGGACCTCGGCCGGCGCGCCCACGGGCCTCCGGCTCCTCAGCCCTCGCCCTGGCCGGCGCCGAGGATCCGGTCCTGCATCTCGCGCACGGCGGCGTCCAGCCCGACCAGGACCGCGCGGGCGACGATGGCGTGGCCGATGTTGAGCTCCTCGACGTAGGGCAGCGCCGCCACCGGCTGGACGTTGTCGTAGTCGAGGCCGTGGCCGGCGTTGACCCGCAGCCCGAGCTCGTGGGCGTAGCGGGCGGCGGTCTCGAGCCGCTGCAGCTGGCTCTCGCGGGCGGCGCCGCGGGCGTCGGCGTAGCCGCCGGTGTGCAGCTCGACGTAGTGGGCGCCGGCCTTGGCGCAGGCCTCGATCGGCTCCGGCAGCGGGTCGACGAACACGCTGCTGGTGACGCCGGCGTCGTGGAGCCGCGGCAGGACCTGCGCCAGGCGCTCGGCGGCCGCCGCGGCGTCCAGCCCGCCCTCGGTGGTCAGCTCCAGGCGGTTCTCCGGCACCACGCAGACGGCGTCCGGCATCAGCTCGAGCGCGATCGCGACCATCTCGTCGGTCAGGGCGATCTCGAGGTTAAGGAAGGTCTTGACCGTCTGCCGCAGGATCCGCACGTCGCGGTCCTGGATGTGGCGCCGGTCCTCGCGCAGGTGCACCGTGATGCCGTTGGCGCCGGCCAGCTCGCAGATCACGGCGGCGGCCACCGGGTCGGGGTTGCGCTCCTTGCGCGCCTGGCGCACGGTGGCGACGTGGTCGATGTTGACGTGGAGCCGGGGCATCGGGCGCTTATTCTAAGCGCCGTGCTGCGCATCACCGCAGGAGAGCACCGCGGCTGCAAGCTGCCGGTCCCCGAGGTCCGCGCCACCCGCCCGCTGGTGGAGCGGGCGCGGCTGGCGATGATGGACCACCTGCGCCTGCTGCTGCCCGGGGCGCGGGTGTGGGACGTCTACGCCGGCTCCGGGATCCTGGGCTTTGAGGCCCTGTCGCGCGGAGCCGCCGAGGTGGTGGCGGTCGAGCGCCACCCCAAGGCGGCCCGCCAGCTCCTGGAGAGCGCCGAGGTCCTCGGCTATCAGGACCGGGTCCAGGTGCTGCGGCTCGACGCCCGCCGCTTCCTGGCCACTGACCCCGGCCCGCCCGACCTGGTCTTCTTCGACCCGCCCTACGCCGCCTTCCGCGGCCCCGGCCGCGCCGAGGTCTGGCGGCTCTTCCGCGACCTGGCGGCCGAGCTGCGCCCCGGCGGGGCGGCGGTGGTCCACACGCCAAAGGGCATCCTCAACTCCGCGGAGCGCCAAGACCTGCCGGGGATGGAGCAGCGGGACTACGGCACCACCTCGCTCTACTGGTGGCACGCGCCGGAGTGAATCACCTCCCCGCCCCCTTCCAGCGGCCCCATTCCTTGCGGTAGGCCTTCAATCCGTCGTCCCAGCCCTCCTCCCACCGCTGGAAGACGGCGTAGCGGTCGAGCACCGCGGCAGGGATCACCACCAGGCCGGCGTCCTGTTTCCACTCGCGCATCTTCGGGCGCATGTCGGCCGGCAGGCCCTCAAACAGGAACACGTCCTCGAGCCGGGTGACCACCGCTTCGAAGCGGTCGGGGACGCTGGCCTGCTCGTCGCGCCAGGCGGCGATCAGCTCGCCGGCCGCCTCCTCGTGCTCGGCGAGGAGTTTGTCGAAGCCGACCTTCTTGACGTAGGACTCGACCGGGCGGACGCCGCGGAAGTCCTCGCGCAGCGAGATCAGGTGGCCGAGCCACGGGCCGCCGTCCAGGCTCAGCCGCCTCGGCACCGTCTCCTGCAGCCTGGCGACGTGGGCTTCGGCGTGCTCCTCGATGTCGGCCATCCAGCGCTCGGCGGTCTCGGTCTGGTCCTTGCTGGCCCGCTTCTTGAACGGCTGATAGCCCTTCTTGGTGAAGCGCATCAGCACCTCGTAGGCGCCGCTGAAGGACGGCACGGTGCGCCAGGAGTACTCGTCCTCCCGCTTGGGCCGCAGCAGGCTGCGCGCGGCGTCCAGCGCCCGCTCCGGGTCGTCGGTGGTCATGCCTTCGCACCAGCCGAGCGCCTCGTTGGCGCGCACGGCGTTGGGCCAGTGGCTGTAGTTGATCAGGCGCAGGAGGTGGGTGAGCGGGTAGCCGGCCTCGACGAAGGAGCCGCGGCTGCCCATGCTCTGGCGGTAGGGGACCACCTCGTCGGCGGTGCCGTGCATGAAGGCCACGGCGACCTTCTTCAGGCCCTTGGACATGTTGGTCCAGTTCCACGCGCCCGAGGCGTGGGCGACCACTCCGGTGACCGTCTCCGGGAACTCGCCGGCGTAGTAGACGACGAAGAAGCCGCCCTGGGAGTGGCCGTAGAGGAAGACGTCGCGCACCGCGAAGGCCTGGCGCATCTCCGCCAGGAAGCCGCGGAAGGCCTCGGCGTCGTCCGGCTCGCCGAGGAACAGCCGCGTGCCGTCGGCGCCCGGCGAGGTGCCGTCGACCGAGACGACGACGTCCTTGGACCGGAACACCCCCGGCGCGTGGTTCCAGGCGCCCCAGCGGTAGTCCAGCCCGGTGCCGTGCAGGATCACGGTCAGCGCCCGCGGCTCGGCCGGGTCGTAGCCCTTCGGCAGCCACCACAGGTAGTTCAGGCCCCCGGCGGAGGTGGTCTGGTAGGCGACGTGGGCCTCGGCGCCGGCGGCGGGGGCCTTCTCAGGGAAATCGTCCTGCGGGAGGGCGGCGAAAAGACTCAGGAATAGACTGGAGAGCATGGGTCCCCCTGGATGGTGAACGAATCCACCATAGCGCAGATCGCGCGCTTCGAGGAAAGGAAGCCCTGGCCCTCACCACCCCGGTTCCGGATCATCTCCGCCATGGCCGACGCCTCCGATCGCGCGTTCGACGTCCTGCTGGCCGAGTGGCCGGCGGAGCGGCTGAGGGCGGCGCTGGACGAGGTCCTCGAGCTGTGGGAGGTCATCGACCTGCGGGCGGCCATCGGCATCCGCTGGAATTCGCGGCTGCGCACCACCATCGGCCGCGCCCTGCTGGACGACATGCTGGTGGAGCTCAACCCGCGGCTGCTGGCCCGCCACCCCGAGCAGGTGCGCCACGTCCTGGTCCACGAGGCGGCGCACCTGGTGGTCCGCCGCCTCCACGGCGCCGGCGTGGCCCCCCACGGCAAGATCTGGAAGGCCTACATGGGCCGCGCCGAGGAGAGCTCCCGCGCCACCCACGACCTGGACGTCAGCGGCCTGCGCGCCCGCCGCCGGCGGCCGGCAGCCAAGGCAAGGCGCCGGCGCTCGCCCTGGCGCTTCTGGTAGCGGGCGGCCGAGGGCCGGGCCATGGGGACGATAAACTGGCCGACCGTGGAAGCCGTTTCCCTGCCTCGTGAACCGCTGTTCTTCCAGCGGATCGGCAAGCCGACCGTGTGGGGCGGCCGCGCTCTGGCCGGAGATCTGGGCTGGACCCCGCCCTTCGACGCCCCGCTCGGAGAGACCTGGGAGCTGAGCGACGTCGCCGGCTCGGAGTCGCTGGTCCGCGGCGGCGTCTGCGCCGGCCAGTCGCTGCGCCAGATCATGGCGCAGCACGGCCGGAAGCTGCTGGGGCGCTCGAAGCCGGGCGCCGACGGCCGCTTCCCGCTGCTGATCAAATTCCTCGAGGCGGCGCAGGACCTCTCGGTCCAGGTGCACCCCGCGGACGGCCAGCTCGCCCCGGAGGTCGCCGGCAAGATCGAGTGTTGGAGCTTCCTCCAAGGCTGCGCCGCCGACGCCTCGGTCTACTGCGGCTTCGCCGACGGCGTCGACCAGGAGGCCTACCGGGCGGTGGCCGGCTCGCGGGAGGGGGTCAGCAGCCTCCGGGAGCACCGCGTCTCCCCCGGCGACTTCCTGTTCGTTCCGCCGGGCAAGCCGCACGCGATCCGGGCCGGCGTCCGGCTGCTCGAGGTGCAGCAGACCAGCGACACCACCTACCGCCTCTACGACTGGGACCGGCCGGGCCTCGACGGCGGGCCCCGCCAGCTCCACCTCGAGCAGGCGCTGCCGGTGCTGGACTTCGACTCGCCGGTGGCGGCGCCCTTCGCGCCGACCTTCCGCTCGACCGAGAACGGCAACCAGGCGGCGCTGCTGGTGCAGTGCGAGCCCTTCATCGTGCGCGCCCTGCGGCTGAAGGTGCAGCACCTGTTCCGCCAGCGCAGCTACGCCTACGTCCTGACCGTCGTCAGGGGCGGCGGCGCGGTCTGCGATCCGGCCGGTGACTTCCCGCGCCGCGGGCTGGCCTTCGGCGACGTCTTTCTGGTCCCGGCGAACCTGGGTCCGATCCTGTTGGAACCCGATGACGAGGGCCTCGAGCTGATCGAGGCGACCGCGCTATGAGCAAAGGACGCCCCGGAAAAGCCGCCCGTGAGAAAGCCCGGAAGCCGCGCGGCAAGCACGCCAGCGGCCACCCGGGCAAGGGCCACCCCAAGGCCACCGTGGCCCAGCGCCGGCGCGCCCACGGCGTGGTGGTGGCCGCCGGCGGGGCCGAGATCGGGGTCACGCCCGAGAATCCCGACGGCGTACGCCTCAACCGCTGGCTGGCCGAACGCGGGGTGGCCTCGCGGCGCAAGTGCGACGCCCTGATCCAGGAGGGCTCGGTCGAGGTCAACGGCGAGATCCTGATGGAGATGGGCTACCGGGTGCAGGCCGGCGACACGGTGCGGGTCGAGGGCCGCCCGGTGAAGGAGGTCCGGCGGCTCTATTACCTCTTCTACAAGCCGAAGGGGGTGCTTTGCACCGACGACCCGCGCGAGAACCGCACCCGGGTCAGCGACCTGGTGACCTCGCTGGTCGCCGGCCGGGTCTACACCGTCGGCCGCCTCGACGAGGACTCCGAGGGCCTGCTGCTGCTGACCAACGACGGCGACTTCGCCAACCTCATCGCCCACCCGCGGCACGGCGTGCCCAAGACCTACCTGGTGCAGGTGGCCGGCCACGTCACCGCCGAGGCGGTCCAGGAGCTCCGGGACGGGGTCTGGCTGGCCGACGGCAAGGTCACGCCGGAGCGGGTCCGGATCTCCCACCGCACTCCGGTCTACACCACGGTCGAGATCTGCATGCGCGAGGGCCGCAACCGCGAGATCCGCCGGCTGCTGGCGCGGGTGGGCTTCAAGGTCCGCAACCTGAAGCGGGTTCGGATCGGCGACCTCGGCGTGAAGGGCGTGAAGCGGGGCGGGATCCGGCCGCTCAGCCGCGAGGAGCGCGACGACCTGGTGGCCGTCGCCCTGCGCCTGAAGGCCGAGAAGGCGCCGCCGGCCCCGAGGCGCCGGAAGTCCAAGGGCTGATGCTGCGCTACGACTCGATCCTGCGCGATCCGATCCACGAGGACATCCCGCTGACCGCCGAGGAGATCAAGGTCCTCGACACGCCGGAGATGCAGCGGCTGCGCAACGTCCGGCAGCTCGGCACCGCCTACCTGGTCTACCCGGGGGCGCAGCACTCGCGCTTCGAGCACTCGGTCGGCACCGCCCACCTGGCGAGCCGCATGATCGCCGCCGTCAACACCGTGCGCGACCGCGAGGGGCCGGCCTTCGGCGGCTTCGATGAGCACGAGGAGCGGGTGATCCGCCTGGCCGCGCTGGTCCACGACGCCACCCACCTGCCCTTCGGCCACAACATCGAGGATCAGACCGGGCTGCTGCCGCGGCACGACGTGCCCGAGCGCTTCGAGCGGCTGTTCAGCGACGACACCGGCCTCGGCCGGGTGCTCAAGGCCAGCGGGGTGCGGCAGGAGGTCCTCGGCATCCTGGCGCCGGCCGCCGTGCCCGAGAGCCAGCGTCCGCCGGCCCACTGGCGCGGGCTGGTGAGCGGCACGATCGACGCCGACATGCTCGACTACCTGAGCCGCGACGCGCTCTACACCGGACTCAAGCTGGCCTACGACCCGCGCATCTTCGGCATGTTCAAGGTCGAGCGGATGACCCAGCGGCTCTACGTCGACCTGGTCAGCCGCGGCTACTTGAAGGAGGCCCTGCTCAGCGAGGTGGTGCGCTGCCTGGAGGCCCGCTACTACTTCAGCGAGCGGGTCTACTACCACCACGCCAAGATCAGCTCGGGGGCGCTGGTGGCCAAGGCGGTCGAGATCGCCCTGCTCGAGAAGGCCCTGAGCTTCGAGCAGCTCCAGCGCAGCACCGACGCCGGCCTGATCGAGCGCCTGTCGAGGGCCCGGATCGCCGACCCCGGCCAGCGGAAGCGGCTGAAGACCTTCGTCGACGCCTACCAGACCCGGCGGCTGCCCAAGCGGGCCGCGGTCTACCCGGTCTACGCCAACCGCGGCGTGCAGCAGGACCTGATCGACCGCTTCTTCGGCGCCGGCAGCGCCGCCGAGCGCCGGCGGGTCGAGGAGCGCATGGGGGAGGCGGTCCGCTTCGCGGTCGGCCAGGAGGTTCCGGTGCTGCTCTACTGCCCCGCGGGCCACATGCAGCTCAAGTCGGCCCGGCTTCTGGTCCGCTGGCCTGGAATAGAGGAACTCCACCCGCTCAGCGAGCACAAAGCCGAGATCCCGCGGCTGGGCGACCTGGAGCAATCCTACCAGCGGCTCTGGAAGTTCTATGTCCTTGCCCTGACTGAAGATCCGCGCGCTCTCCAGGCCGTTCGGGAACTCTGCGTAGACGAATTTTCGGGAGCTGTCAACCTCCTGGAGGCGGAAACTGGCGCTTCTTCGAGGGGTTGATTTGGAGTTTTCAGGAAACGGCTTCCCGCTCCCTTTCTAAGATGTCGCGCCTCACCTGACATCCCGGCCCTGCGTCTCCCGGCAGCGCCGGAGCCTCCCCAGGACGACCCCCCTCCTCTGGAGCCAGACTTGAGCTTGCTGACCACACTCCTCACCTTGCCGATGTGTTGGCTGGGCCTGACGGGTCCTTCGCCGGCCTTGACGCAGGTCGGGGGGCCGAACAAGGTGCCGATCGAGTCCCAGGAGACCCTGATCTTCGTCGGGATCGAGGGGGACTACTCGGACGACGTCGAGCTCGCCATGCGCGACCGCCTGGCCGAGGAGTTCCAGCTCACGGTCATCGGATCTCCGGTCCGCAGCATCACGGACAAAGGCCAGCGGGTCTGGGCCCTGCGCACGACCGAGAGCTTCAAGTCTTTGCGCGGCAAGCTTTTGCGTCCGATGAAGAAGCAGGGGTACAGCCTCGTCGAGATGCGGGCGTCCGCCTTCTCGACCATCGGCCGCGAGTCCGGTTCGTCCCTCAAGGCCAAGCTCAGGGATTTCGAACGCGGCCAGAAGTACGTCTGGGCCAGCCACCAGGACCAGCGGGAAGGCATCGTGTGGGTATTCCACGAGCCGAAGCTCAAGTCCGACAAGGTGCTGGACGCCATGCGGGAGGCCGGCATGTCGGTCGCCTTCCACCATCACGAGGTGGAGCTCGAGGCCGACGCTGTGGGCCTGTCGATCGCCGGCCTGGAGAGCGCGGCCAAGGAGAAGCTCGACGTCATCGCCGTCACCGGCAAGGAGAGGAGCTTGGTGATCGACTTCTACCTGCGGGATCTGGAGAGCCTGATGGCCTTGGATCGCGGCCGCCACACCGTGGCCTGCCCCGATCTCAGCAGCCTGATCGGCAAGCCGGGCGCCACCAGCGGCTGGGCGGTCACGCTCGAGAACCGCGGCTACCCCTTCGTCGACTGAGCTCCGAGGCGACGTCGGCTACTGCGCCCGGGTTCCCGGAAACCTGGATTCGAGCCGGCCGATCCGCCCGGAAATGCTGTGCCACCGCGAGCATCCAATTGTCTATTGAAGCGACCCCCTGGTCAGTGATTTGCAAAGGAAGGCTCCCTTGATCCCTGATCTCTCCACGGCCGCCGGGGGTGGCGGTCGGTTCCCAGGTTCTCCTCCCGGCTCGCTGCCTTGAACCCCAGGGCCCGGTGGCCGCGGCCTACGCATAGGTTCCTCAGCGCAGCGCGGCGAGGCGGTTGCCGATCCGCTCCAGGGCGTCGACCAGGACATCCTCGGCCGCCGCGAAGGACAGCCGGAAGTTGTCCGGGGCGCCGAAGGCGCTGCCGCCGATGACGCCGACGTGGTCGGCCTCGAGCAGCACCTCGCCGAAGTCGTCGCCGCTGTGGACGGTCCGGCCGGTGGCCGGATCGGTCTTGCCGAAGTACTCGCGAACGCTGGGGAAGGCGTAGAACGCGCCCTGGGGGACTGGGCAGCTGATCCCGGGCATCGCCCGCAGGCCGTCGGACACCAGCCGGCAGCGGCGCTCGAAGGCCTGGCGCATGACCTCGCGCTCCTCCGCGCCTTCCTGGAGGGCGGCCAGGCTGGCGATCTGGGAGATCGCGTTGGGGCTCGAAGCCAGCTGGCTCTGGAGGTTCGAGATCACCTTGGCCAGCGGCCGCGGCGCGGCCAGGAAACCCATGCGCCAGCCGGTCATGGCGTAGGCCTTGCTCATGCCGCCGATCCAGACCGCCTGCTCGCGCAGGCCCGGGGAGGCGGCGATCGGCGAGACGTGGCGGGCGCCGTGGTAGGTCAGGGCGGCGTAGATCTCGTCGCTGATCACGACCACCCCCCGCTGCTGGGCCCAGTCGCCGAGCTCGGCGCACAGCTCGGCTGGGTAGACCGCTCCGGTCGGGTTGCAGGGGGTGTTCAGCAGCAGCACGCGCGTGCCAGGGCCGGCGGCGGCGTCCAGGTCGGCCACCCGCGGCAGGTGGTCGTCGCCGCAGGGCACCAACACCGGCACGCCGCCGGCGATGCCGACCATCTCGGGGTAGGAGGTCCAGCAGGGGGTCGGGACCAGGACCTTGGACCCCGGGTCGACCAGCGCCAGCAGGGCCTGGTTGATCCCCAGCTTGCCGCCGGTGGTGACCACCACCTCCTCCGGGGCGTACTCGACGCCGATCTCGGCGCGGATCTGCTCGGCGGCGGCGGCCCGGAGCTCGGTCATGCCGGCGCCGGCGATGGTCGCGGTCTGGCCCGCGAAGAGGGCCTGCATCACGGCCGGCGGCATGTCCTCGACGCCGAGGTCCGCCATGTCGAGCACTGGGTCTGCCCGGGGCGGGGCCGCGGCCTGGGCGAGTAGCGCCGCGGCGTCGCCCTTCACCGGCCGGCCTGCGGCCCTGTAACGCGCGGACGCAGCTTGAGTC
>JACNJP010000237.1:0-1687 GCA_014382465.1 Planctomycetota bacterium | reverse complement strand
GGCTCGCGGCGCGGCTCTGCTGGGCGGCGGCGGCCCGCAGCGCGGCCAGGCCGGCGCGGGCGGTGTGGGGGCCCTTGCCGGCGCGGGTGGCTTCGAGGCCGGCCCGCTCGGGGGCCTGCGGGGGTCCGAGGTGGGGTCCGCCCGCCGTGAGCCCGAGGATCTTGACGCCGTCGGCGCGGAGCTGGGCGACCCGGGCGACCATGGCCAGGGTTGCGGAGGGCTGCAGGGCAGCCACGCGGGCCGCCAGGGTCAGGGGGGAGGTGATCTCGGGCACGGATGGGCTCAAATGGGGACGGGATTCTAGCCGAGGAACGTCCACAATAGTCCGTCATGGTCGAGCTCGGCTTCACCGAACGGCTGCGTGAGTTCCTCAGCAGCCGCCGATTCCTGTGGATCGTCACCAGCCTCTTCGCGCTGGTGCTGGTCCTCTACTTCCTCTTCGTCACCTTCTTCTTCAATCCTTTCGAGGATCCGCTTGCGGACTCGGCCGAGATCGTGCCGCGCGAGGCCGAGTACTTCATCCGCTGGAGGGGGGCGGGGGAGCGCTTCGACGCCTTCCCGGTGCCCAAGGTGTGGCGGGACTTCGAGGGCAGCCCGCTGCACGCCGAGATGGAGGCCGCCGGGTTGCTGGCCGAGTGGGACCAGGCCTATGGGATCTCCGCGCTCGTGGAGCGGCTGGGCGGGACCCAGGCCACCCTCCCGGTCGGCCTGAGCCTGGAGGGCGACCTGCTGCAGGAGGTGGCGCTCACCGGCAAGGGGCAGCCGACCCTCGACGCCTCCTTCGACGGCATGCTGATGCTGCGGGTGTCGTTCAAGATCAAGGCCGGCGTCTCGCTGCTGGGCTACGACTTCATGCGCTCCAAGCTGCCGGAGCAGCTCGGCATCGAGGACCTCGGTGACGACACCTTCCGGCTGCCCCAATTCGCGCCCTTCGGCTTCCAGGACGCCTACCTGTCGCGGATCCGCGACGTCGTCCTGCTCGCCAGCAGCAAGCAGTGGATCGATCAGGCGCGGCTGCTGGACCTGCAGGCCGGCGAGAATTCGCTGGCGCGGGCCTCGGTCTTCCACGACAACGTCGAGGCCTACCTGACCGCCGGCGACCAGCCGGTCGAGGTCTTCATGCGCTGGGACCCGATGCGCCAGCGCTTCGGCCGCTGGCCCGACCCGAAGCCGGGGGAGGTGGTGACGCTGGCGCTGTCGACCTTCTTCAACACCGACTTGCTGCGCTATGTGGCGGGATACTGGAAGCCCGGGGCGCTGTTCGAAGGCCGCTTCTCGGGGGAGATCGACCGCTCGCTGCTGACCCCTTTCCAGCGCGGCTGGGCCGAGAGCTCCTCGCTCAGCGAGAAGACCCTGGCCGAGTTCGGCGGCCTGGTGCCGGCGGACTCCTTCCTGTTCGTGGGCGTCGCCGGGAACCCGGGCAGCGTGCTGCGCGAGCTGTCGGTGGTGATCCCCGAGGACCTGCGCCAGCTCATCGACGAGTCGCTGATCAGCTCGGGGCAGTACCAGGGGCTGGCGCACCTGCTGGGAGACATCAGCGAGAGCTTCCAGAACGGCCTCTACCTCGGGATGAGGCGCGACGACCATCCGGACATGGGTCCGGTGGAGGTGGAGCACGGCTACCGCCCGGCGCCGCTGGTCGTGGGGAGCGGCCGCCCCAAGAACGAGGCCGACCACCACGACCCGG
>JACNJP010000350.1:1645-11364 GCA_014382465.1 Planctomycetota bacterium | reverse complement strand
AGAGCTCAGCCCCCGTTTTGCACCACCGCCGCCGTGGCATATCCTTCAGGGACAGGCGTGCGGAGAAAGGCAGCCTGAAAACCCGCGGGGCCACCGGGCCGGTCGGCCGACAGGCCCTCCAGATCGTGGAGCGGACCGCCTCGCCGAGCCGGGTGGTGGGGCTGGCGGCCTTCCGCAGCGGCGAGGAGCTGGCGCGGCTGGCCGAGGGATGCCCCGGCTGCGCCGTCCACCTCTGCTCGATCCAGGAGCAGCGGGCCAGCCTGCTCGGCTTCCTCGCCGACGGCGAAGGCTACGACATGTGCCTCAACGCCGTGGTCGGCGCCGCAGGCCTCCCCTTCAGCGAGGCGGTCCTGCGCTCGGGCCGGGACCTGGCCCTCGCCAACAAGGAGTCCTTGGTGCTCGCCGGCGAGCTGCTGGTCGAGCTCGCGGCCCGCAGCGGCTCGTCGATCCTGCCGGTCGACTCCGAGCACGCGGCGATCCAGCAGTGCATCGCCGGGCGGCCGCGGAAGGAGGTCCGCCGCCTGTTCCTGACTGCCTCGGGCGGCGCCCTGCGCGACCTGCCCTTGGCGGAGCTGGGCGCGGTCACGCCGGCGCAGGCGCTCGACCACCCCAACTGGGACATGGGGCCGCGGATCACCGTGGACTCGGCGACCATGCTCAACAAGGCGCTCGAGGTGATCGAGGCCCAGCACCTGTTCGGGGTGGCGGCCTCCTCGATCGAGGTGCTGATCCACCGCCAGTCGGTGGTCCACTCGATGGTGGAGTTCGTCGACGGCTCGGTGCTGTCGCAGATGGGACCGCCCGACATGGCTTTCCCGATCCACTACGCGCTGCACGGGCCCGGCCGCCACCCGTCGCCCTTGCAGGGCTTCGATCCGGCGCTCTACGCCGAATTGACCTTCTCCGAGCCCGACCCGGCGCGTTACCCGGCCCTCCGCCTGGGCTACCTCGCGGCTGAGATCGGCGGCGCCGCCGGGGCCGTCCTGAACGCCGCCGACGAGGTCGCGGTGGACGCCTTCCTCGCCGGCCGGGCCGCCTTCTCCGACATCACCGCGCTCTGCGCCGACACCCTGGACGCCCTGCGCCACCTGCCCGCCGCCAGCCTGGCCGAGGTCCGCGAGGCTGACCGGCTCGCCCGCGAGCACGCCTCCTCCCTCTGCGCCGCCCGCACCTGAGCCATGCTCGCCACCCTCCTCACCGTCTTCGGCATCGGCCTGGTGCTCTTCGTCCACGAGGCCGGCCACTTCCTGGCCGCCCGCGCCGCCGGCGTCCGCGTCGAGGTCTTCTCGCTCGGCTTCGGGCCGCGGCTGTTCGGCTGGCGGCGGGGCGAGACCGACTACCGGCTGTCGCTGCTGCCCCTGGGCGGCTACGTGCGCATGGCCGGCGAGGAGCAGACCCGGCCGCCGCTGAGGGACGAGCTCGGGGCCCAGCCGCCCGGCTGGCGCTTCCTGATCTTCTCCGGCGGAATCCTGATGAACTTCGCCTTCGCGCTGGTCGTGATCCCGGTGCTGTTCGCCATCGGCGTGCCCTTCGAGGCGCCGGTGGTCGGAACCGTCAGGCCGGGCAGCCCGGCGTGGCAGGCCGGAGTGCGGGAGGGCGAGCGGATCCTGGAGGTCAACGACCAGCCGATCCACGCCTTCCGCGCCTTCTCGGCGGCGGTTGCCCTGGGCGACGCCGGCGAGGTGCGGATGACCCTGCAGGCGGCCGACGGCGCTCGCCGCGAGCTGTCCCTCGAACCGCTCTTCGACGACCAGCTCGGCTTCCGCCGCATCGGCATCTCGCCCTCGCACTGGGCCCCGGACCTGGTCCTCGGCGTGATGCCCGGATCGGTGGCCGAGCTCGCCGGGCTGCTCGATGGGGACCGCCTCATCGAGGTCGGTGGCCTGCCGCTGGCCACCCGCCTGGACGCCCGGCTCCTGCTCGAGCGGGCGGTGCTCGGCTCCGGTCCGCTGCAGCTGGCGGTCGAGCGTGACGGCCAGCGGCTTGATTTCTCGCTGCCGCGCGGGGAGCCCCAGGCGGTGGACGCGGTGCAGATCGGCATCCTGCACCTGCTCAACCAGGTCATGGAGGTGAGGGATCCGCGCCTGGCGGAATTCCTCCAGCCGGGCGACCTGGTGGTGCGGGCGAACGGCGAGGAGGTCCGCTCGATCGCCGAGATGGCCGCCGCGGTGCTGCGCCTCGGCGGGAGGCTCCGGCTCGAGGTCCAGCGCGGCGGGGAGCGGCTCGAGCACGACTTCGGGTCCGGCTTCGTCCCGGGCGACCTGGTGGCGGGCTTGTGGCTCGACGGCGGCGAGGCGGTGCGGGTCGGCGTCCGGCCGGACGGTCCGGCTTCCGGCACCGGACTGCAGACCGGCGACCGCATCCTGCGCGCCAACGGCGGCGAGGTGCCCGACATGGCGGCCCTGGCCCAAGCGGTGCGCGGCGCCGGCGCCGATCCGGTCTCGCTCCTGGTGTCCCGGCCCGGACTCGAGGATCCGTTCGCAGTGACGATCCTGCCGCGGCGGATGCCGCGGCCCGATTTCGGCTTCGCCCTGCGGGCCGACCGCGAGATCGTCCGCTCCGACGGCCCCTTGGAGGCGCTGTCGATGGGCTTCCGAGAGGCCAATCAGATGGTGCGTGAGATCGGTGGCACCTTCCGCGGCATGCTCAGCGGCGCGGTCGACAGCAAGAACCTCGGCGGCATCCTCACGATCGGCACGATCACCCACAGCTTCGCCAGCGAAGGGCTGGCGCCGCTGTTCTTCTTCCTGGCGATGATCTCGATCCACCTCGGGGTGCTCAATCTGCTGCCGATCCCGGCCCTCGACGGCGGCCACATGCTCTTCGTCCTGGTGGAGAAGCTGCGCGGCCGTCCGCTCAGCCCTTCGACCCAGGGGTGGTTCAACGTCGCCGGCCTGGTGGCGGTGTTCTCGCTCATCATCTTCGTGACGATGAACGACCTCGACCGGTTCTTCGGCTGATCCCATGATGGCGTGGTGGCAGCTGCTGCGGGTCGCCCTGGCCCCGACCATCGTCTGGGACGTGGCGGCCGGCGCCTTGCTCGCCGGCCTCGGCTTGAGCCTCTCGCTCTGGGCGCCGCTCGCCTGCCTGCTGCTGCTCTATCACGGCGGCATGGCCCTGAACGACTTCGCCGACCGCCGGACCGACGCCGCGACGCGGCCGCGGCGGGCGATCCCGTCCGGCCGCGTCCCGCCGACCGCCGCCTTCGCCGCCGGCGCCGCCCTGATCGCCGCCGGCCTGGCCCTGGCCTTCCTGGTCCTGCCCGGGTTGGCTCGCGACGCCTGCCTCCTGCTGGCCCTGGTGGTGGTGGTCTACGACCTCGGCGGCGCCGTGGTCCGCCGCGCCGTGGGGCCGCCGTTGCTGGCCCTGGCCCGCGGGATCTCGCTGGCGCTGCCCGCCTTGGCGGGCGGGGTGGCGGTCTTCGACGACAAGGCCCGAGTCCTGGCCTACACCGCCTACATGCTCTACTTCCTGTTCCTGTCGCGGCTCGCCACCCGGGAGGAGAGCGGCAGCCCGGGAATGCGGGCGCTGGCCTACGTCATCGCGACCGCGCTGGCCCCGGTCCTGATCCTGCCCGCTGGCTTGGACCTGGTCTTCCTGGCTGCCTGGGCCGCATTCGCCGGCTGGCTGGTGTGGCCGGCGCTCTTGGACCGGAACATCCCCTGGGAGCCGCGCCGGGTCCAGCAGGCCGTCCGCCGCGGGCTGGCCGCCGCGCCGATGGTCCCCGGCCTGGCGCTGCTCGCGGCAGGCGTCTGGGCCGGCCTGGCGGCTCCGCTGGTGGGATTGGCGGTCGCGCGGTTGGCGCGGACCCTGCCGCCCGAGTGACGGAATCCGGCCCCGTTGATTGGCCCAAACTCGGTCACTAGGGTCCTGGTCCGAAAGGGATTGCGAAGCTCCCGGTAGCCGGCCCGGGGTGGGTGCCGATCCAGGACTCCAAACCCTTGCGTTGAAGGGGGATCGGCTCCGCTGGGGCCAGGGAACGGGGCCGGATTCCGCTAGAAGAACTCGTTCAGGATGCCGTTCAGGAACGCCCGCACCTCCCCGCGCTTCGCTTCGTCGCGGGCCTCGAGCAGCGCCGGGTAGGCCTCGGCCCCGAGGATCTTGATCAACAGCGGGAAGCAATTGGCCCGCACCCAGTCGGGCTGGGTCTCGTCCCCCGTCAGCTCGAGCAGCCTCGCGCGAGCGACCGGGTCATCCAGCGCCATCCGGCCGAGGCTGGCGAGGGCGTGGGGCGCGTCCTCCGCGGTGAGCGGCTGCTCGAGGAAGCGCAGGAGCAGCGGCTGCGCCAGCCCGCCGAGGTTGGCGGTCTGGGTCAGGGCCATGCGCCTCAGGTCGGGCTCGGCGCCGGCGCCCAGCAGCAGCTCCTCGAAGAGCGGCAGGCAGCGCGGGGCGCGCATCTTGCCGAAGACCCGCAGCAGGCCGATGCGGGAGTCGGTGTCGCTGTTCTCCCAGGCATTCAGCAGCACCGGGGTGGTGCGCGGATCGGCGACGTCCTCGTGCTTGAGCAGGTTGATGGCGTCCACCGAGCCGGCGCCGTGCGGGTAGGTCTGGGCGCGTTTCAGCCACGGCTCCAGCAGCCGGCGGTCCCCGCGCAAGCACAGCGCGTGCATCGCCGCCTGCGCCAGCTCGGGGTCGCCGCCCTGGGCCAGGTCCTCGAGCTTGGAGTGCGCCACCCGGCTCTGGCGGGCCGCCGGCAGGCTGAGCACGTTGATGGCGGCGAGGTGCAGCTTGGGATCGGGGTCGTCGAAGCCGAGCTGGACGCCCTCCCAGTCGCCGGCGTGGCCGAGGCCCTCGATCGCGACCACCCGGGTCCCCGGGGCGGGCGTGGTGGCCGGGTCGAGGAAGTCCCGCAGCCCGGCCCCGGCGGCGGGATCGCCGAGCTCGGCCCGGCGGCGCAGCGCCGATACCTGGAAGCTGCGGCCCGCCAGCATCGGCGCCACGCGCGCCAGGCGCGCTGCCGCCTGGCCGTCCTCCAAGCCCAGGACCTGGTTCCAGGCCAGGTTGCCGAAGACCGCGGAGCCGGGCCGGTTGCCGGCCCAGTCGCGGATGCGATCCTCGAGGTAGGCGAAGGCCTGATCGCCGCCGAGCTCGCCGAGGGCCCCGTAGTAGGCCTGGATCGGGCCGGCCTCGGTCTCGACCTCCAGCGCACGGATCAGCTCCGGCACGTGCTCGGGACCGCCGATCTGCCCCAGGGCTTCGGCGGCGCCGGTGCGCGCCAGGGGCACCGAAGACTCCCGCACCACCCGCACCAGGACCGCGGCGTCCTCGCGGCTCCCGCAGGCTCCGAGGGTCTTGCAGTAGTTGTGGAGAGCGCCGAAGTGGTTCGGATCCTGGATCCGGGACTCGATCCCGGCGACCAGGGCGGCGGCGGCGCGCTCGCCGAAGGCCGGGATCTGCTCGATGGCGAAGTGCAGCGAATCGCGCGAGGACTTCTCCAGGTGGTGGAGCAGGCGCGGCAGGAGGTCGCCGTCCTCGGGCGGGACGAAATCGACCACCAGCTGGCCGGACCGCGGGAACCACGTCGACGGCCCGTCGGCGGCCGGATTGGGCGTCGGGGCGTCGGGGCCGCAGGCGGTCAGGAAGGCGGCGGCCAGCGCCGTCGCCAGGATGGGGAAGACCCCCGGGTAGAATCGTTCCCCCATGTCGGACAGTAGCAGCGTCTCGCCGGTCGGTTTCTGCCTCGGACCGCACCCGGTCCCGCATGGCCTGGCGCTCGCCCCGATGGCTGGCAACACCAACCTAGCCTACCGTCGCCTGTGCCGGAAATTCGGCGCCGAGCTCACCACCACCGAGATGGTGTCCTCCAAGGCGCTCCAATTCGGCGACCGCAAGTCGCTCCTGCTGCTCGAGAAGGGGCCTGAGGAGCAGCCGGTGGCGGCCCAGGTCTTCGGCGTCGAGCCGCAGGTCCTGGCGCGCGCCGCCCGCATCGTCGAGGAGCGCGGCTTCCACGCCGTCGACCTGAACATGGGCTGCCCGGTCCCCAAGATCACCGGCGGCGGCGGCGGCAGCGCCTTGTTGCGGCACCCGGAGCTGGCGGCCGAGTGCGTGGCCGCCATGGCCGGCGCAGTGGGGATCCCGGTGACGGTCAAGATCCGCGCCGGCTGGGACGAGGAGAACCGCAACGCTCCCGAGCTGGCGCGACGGCTTGAGGACGCCGGCGCCCAGGCCATCACGGTCCACGGCCGCACCCGCGAGCAGAAGTACTCCGGCCGCGCGGACTACGAGTTGATCGGCCGGGTCGTGGAGGCCGTCGACATCCCGGTGATCGGCAACGGCGACGTCACCGACCTGCAGTCGGCCCGCGAGCTGCTGGCCTCCGGCGTGGCCGGCCTGGCCATCGGCCGCGGCGCCCTCGGGCGGCCGTGGCTGTTCGGCCAGATCCGCGCCCTGCTCGACGGAGCCCCGATCCCGGACGAGCCGAGCCTGGCGGAGCGCGGCGCCCTGCTCATGGAGCTCGGAGAGGGCGTCTGCGAGCTCTACGGCGAGCGCTGCGGCATGCGCATCATGCGGCGGCTGTCCGCCGACTTCTTCCGGGAGACGCCAGGGTCGGCGGCTCTCCGGGCCGTGTGCCACAAGCTCGAGAGCCTCTCCGGCCTGCGGGCGCTGGTGGAGTCCGGCTCGCTGGGCGAAGCCTGAGCCGCGGCGCCTACTCCTGGGCCGGCTCCGGCCCGGGGCGCGCCGAGGCCGGCAGGCTGCCGTCCCAATTCAATCCCTGGACGGTCTGGAGCCGGATGGCCGCCTTGGCGTACTCCATGCGGGCGTTCTTCTCGCCGCTGAGGGCGGTCTCGAGGTCGCGCTGAAACTGCAGCACCTGGAAATTGGTGGAGGCGCCCTCCTGGAGCCGGCGCTGCTCGGCCTGCAATTGGCGCTGGGCCACGCGGCTGGCGAGCTCGGTCGCCTTGACCCGCTCGGCCTGGTAGTTCAGGTTGCGGACCGCCTCGCGGACCTCGGTGGCGACCTCGTTCTGCTTGTCGCGCAGGGTCCGCTGCGCCAGCTCGAAGGCGTAGCGGTTGCGGCGCGAGGCGCCGTCGAATTGACGGTTGCCGAGCGGCAGCTCGAAGGCCAGCCCCAGGCTGTAGCCGACGAAGTAGAAGCCGCGGGTGGTCTCGAAGGCGTCGGCGATCTGGCGGGCGGTCCCCGAGCTGTTGCCGCTGGCGATCAGGTCGAGCTTCGGCAGCTGGTTGCGCCGCGCCACGTCCCAGTCGAGGCGCTTCTGCTCGAGGTCGATCCCGAGCTGTCGCAGGTCGGCGCGGTGCTCCATGGCGACCTGGAAGGCCGATTCCCAGGCCAGGCCGGTGCCCTCTGGCGCCGGCGGCTGGCTCACCGGGAGGAACACCAGGTTCCAGTCGCCGGGGTCCTCGAGCGGGAACAGCAGCAGCCGCAGCCGGTCCTGGACCTGGGCGACCAGGTTGCGGGCGGTCAGCAGGGCCTCGGTCCGGACCGCGATGTCGGCGTCGGTCTGGACCACCTCGACCTCGGCCGCGGAGCCGACGCGGAATTTGGCCAGGGTCACCTCGCGCAGCTCCTCGGCGAGCTTCAGCGACAGCTGCTTGACCTTGACGTCCTCGATGGCGAAGGCCAGGTCCCAGTAGGCGTCCACCGCGCCCTGCACGGCGGCGGTCTCGCTCTGGCGGACCCCGGCGCCGGCCTGCCCGGCGGCCAGTTCGGCGCTGCGCACGCCGTAGGTGCCGTTGACCAGCCAGCCGCCGCGGAGCAGCGGCTGGGTGACGTTGAAGTTGAGGCCGACGTCCGACTGCGGGTTGAAGCCGAAGAAGCTCTGCGGCAGGTTGTCCTCGGTGTAGTTCTCGCTGATGGCGACCTGGACCGTGGCGCCGGTCACCAGCACCGAGCGCAGGCCCTGCTGCGCCTGCCACGAGCGCACGTGCTGCGCCGGCAGGCCGCCGGCGAACAGGCCGCCGGAGGTCGGGTTCTCGCCGTAGCTGTAGGTCAGGTCGCCGAACAGCACCGGGTCGAAGATCCCTTCGGCCTCCTCGATCCCGGCCACCGAGGCGAGGGCCCGGAGGCGCGCCTGGTGGAAGGCGGGCGCGTTCTGCCCGACCAGTCGGACGACGTCCTCGACGCGCAAGGGGAAGGTGTCGTCCGCGGCCTGGGCGGCCGGGTCCTGGACGGCTTCGGCGACGGCTTCCTGGAAGGAGGACGGTAGGAGACTCAGGAGGAGGAGGGTCAGCATCGCTCGAAGGCAGCAGGATAACGGCGCCAGGGCGATGCCTATCCCGCAGAGGAGTCCTGCTTACGCCAGCGCAGCAGCGCCTCCAGCCGTTTTCTGCCGGGGCCAGGCTCCAGGAGGGCGAGGGCGGCTTCCAACCGAGCCGGCGAGAGCATCTGCCGGAGCGCCGACGGCCGCTTGGCCTGGAGTCGCTCGAGCTCCGAGAGGGCCCGCCAGAACTCCCAGCGGAGGCCAGCCTGCAAGGAGTCCTGATACCAATCGAGATAGGCCTGGGGCTGCTCGAGGAGCGCCATGGCGCGGATCTCGAGGGCTCGCCTCAGCCAGGCCAGCTTGGCCTCGCGCGCGCTGCTGCGGGCGCCGACCCGTCCGGAGACCTGGTAATGGAAGCCGTCCTCCCGGGGCGGTCGCAGGAACAGGAGCTCCTGCTCCCCCACCGTGACCAGGCGGCCGCGGTCGGCCAGGTAGGCGAAGGCCTCCAGCGGCAGCTCGCCTTTGAGGGTCTCGACCACGCGCAGCTCGAGGTGGGCGCCGATCTCGCCGACGGAGCGGACCTTCTCGACTTCAGCCAGCACGATCCAGGTCGAGCCTTCGATGACCGGCTCGAGTTCGCACCAGGGCTCGAGCGGCGCTTGCGCGGCCGGCAGAGCGGGAGCGGCGGCGAACAGGAGGGAGAGGATCAATCGGCGGGCCAGACCTGTCGGTTGCGGTCGGCCGCCTTCCAGAATACCTGGAAACCGGCGCCGCCAGCGTCCGGCAGCCGGTCGAGCAGGGAGTTCCGCTCGCCGTCGAGGATCCAGATCCAACCCGCCAGCCAGGCCCGCGAGGAGGTCTCGGCGTCCCACAATTGGCGGACACGGGTCACCAGGTCATCCGCCGGCATGGCCGGGTGGCCGGAAGCCAGCTGCCGTTCGAGCTCCAGCCAGAGCTGCTCGGGGCTGGCGGCGGCCGGCGCGGCCAGGGCGGCGACGTCCCCCGCCTCGAGCCGCCCGAAACGAAGGGCCAGGCCTTGGGCGAGGCCGGCGTCGAGCTCCCCGGGCGCCGGTTCGAAGGCAGCCGGCGCCTCGACCGGATAATTCTGCCGCCAGCGGAACGAGGCCCGATCGAGCCGCCCCTGGCGGTCGCCGGCGACGATGAAGCTGCCGTCGAGGGCTTCGGTGAGGTCGGTGGTGTTCGCCGGCGCGGTCGGCAGGACGCCGTCCTCCGGGACCTCGACCGCCGGAGCCGGGCGAGGCGCTTGGAAGCTGATCGCCGGCGGGTCGGTCCGAGGGGCCGTAAGCAGCTGGATCACCGCCATCACCGGCACGCTGGCGGCGACGGTGACCAGGACGCCGGCGGCGACCCGCAGCAGGCGGTTCTGCCGCATGGCGCGGCGCCAGGTCCAGCGCGGCACCTGGCGCTCGGCGAGGCGCTCGGCGAAGCCAGGGGAGAGCGGCGGCGGCCGGTGGGCCAAGCGCAGCTCCTCGGCGAAGGCCTCGAGCCGGCGGACCTCGTCGGCGCCGAGCTCGGGCAGCGGGCGGGGATCGCTCATGCT
>JACNJP010000350.1:0-1635 GCA_014382465.1 Planctomycetota bacterium | reverse complement strand
GGAGGGCGCGGGGCCGGCGGCCCGGGTCGGCGCCGGGGTCGGGAGGGGGGCGGGGAGCGCTCATGCTCCGCCTCCGCGCGGGTCGAGGCCGGCGACCCGCTCCTGGAGCCGCTTGAGGGCGTAATGGACCCGCGACTTCACGGTGCCGACGGGGATGTCGAGGATCACGCCGACCTCCGCGTAGGGCAGGCGCTGGAGCACCGCGAGCTCGAGCAGCTCGCGGGCCTCTGGATCGCACTGGGCCAGGGCTTCCCGGAGCAAAGCGGCCCGGTCGCGCTCTTCGGCCGCGGCCAGCGGTCCGGGCTGCAGCTCGTCGGGGGCGTCCTGGACGGCTTCCCCGGCCGGGACCGGGCGGTGCCGCCGCCTCGAATCGATCCACAGGTTGCGGGCGATGCGCAGCAGGTACGCGTCGAGCCGGCCGCTCTCCTGGTAGCGGTCCATGCTGTTGAGCACGCGAAGGAAGACATCCTGGGTGAGGTCCTCGGCGGTGGAGGTCTGCGCTCCGAGGCGCAGGAAGAAACCCTTGAGCCGCGGCCCCATTTCTTCGACCAACTCAGTGAGGGCGGCCCGATCCCCGTCGCGGGATCGGCCGAGGAGGTCGTGGGATCCGCCGGCCATCGGCTTCTCAGACGCCCAACGCGCCGGAATCCTGGCGGTTCATGGCTTCCCCTCGGTTTCCGGCGCCGGCAAGGCGGCCCGGAGGTCCTCCAGGCGGGCTGCGGACTCCGGGCCGGAGGCGCCGAAGCGGAGCAGGCGCTCCGCCCCCTGGCCGCTGAGCTCCAGCTCCAGCCGGTCGGCCGGCAGCCAAGCTCCCAGGCGCTCGGCCCATTCGGCCACCACCACCGCCCCGGCGAAGCGCTCCACCAGGCCGTCGGCCAGCACGCCGTCCATGCGGGCCTCGAAATAGGCGTCCAGGTGGAGAAAGGGCACCGGTCCAGGGTACTCGTGGCACAACAGGTAGGACGGCGAGGCGACCCGGTCGAGGATCCCCAGGCCGGCGGCGATGCCGCGGGTGAGGGTGGTCTTGCCGGCGCCCAGGTCGCCGTGGAGCGCCAGGAAGTCGCCGGGCCGGAGCGCTGCGCCGATGCGGCGGCCGAACTCCACCGTCTGCTCCGGGGAGCGGCTGAGCCGTTCGAAGCGCGCCGTCGCGGGGCTCATGACCAGCGGTAGCTCCAGCCGGTGGCGCCGGGATCGATGGGCTGGCCGTCGACCTCCCAGACCAGGTCCTGGCCGGCCACGACGTCGCCGATGACGTGGAGGCCGGCCCGGCGGAGCACGGGATCCTCCAGGGCGCGGCGGGCGTGAGCCGGCCGCAGTGAGGCCAGCAATTCGTAGTCCTCGCCCTCGCCGAGCGCTACGCGCCGACCGTCCAGGTCGTGCTCCAGGCGCCGCGCCAGCGGCAGCGCGGCCCGCTGGGCCCGCGCCCCCACGCCCCCGGCCGCCCGCCGCCCCCGCCCGCCGCCCGCCCGGCCGCCGCCCCAGCCGCTCCCGGTCGGTCGGTCGCGGTGCCCCGCCCCGAGCCACCGACCCCTCACACCCACGCCCAATCCTCCGCAGCTACCACGTCCACCTCGACCGACCCCACTAGCTCACACGTCCCCACACACTGCCCACTCCCATATTATCTTTTTTTTT
>JACNJP010000348.1 GCA_014382465.1 Planctomycetota bacterium | reverse complement strand
GGAAGCGCCCGGCGCGGAATCGACCCCCCCCCCCAGGCACCCCTGCTCGGCGGCGCCCTCGGCCCCAAGCGGGCGGGCCCGGTGGCGGCCGCGCTGCGAGTCCTCGCCGACCACCACGTGCCGCCGGGGCGCGCCGGCGGCGGCCGCCCGCGGCTCCAGGCCCAGCGCCGACCGGAGCTCGTTCTCCTGCGCGAGCCCCACCAGCCAGTCGTCGGCCGTCGGCAGGTGGAGCCGGTTGGAGAGCCCGACCGCCTGGTATTCGCCGAGCTCCCCCTTCCACCAGTCCTGATCCTCCGCGCGGGCGTAGACCTGCAAGCCCTTGTGGTCGCCCCAGCCCGGCCGCTGGTACTCGGGCAGTGGCAGCGGCAGGTCCTTGATCTTCTGGAACTGGCGCGGGGAGAAGGCGCGCCCTTCGACGGCCATCCGGTCGGTCATCAGCGTGACCACCGAGACCACCGTGGCGCCGGTGCCTTCGCCGGCCAGGCAGACCCGGCCCGGATCGACCGGGAAGCGCCGCAGCACGTAGCCCCAGACCTGCTCGATGCCGGTCTGGAGGAAGCCGGAGTCGGCGTCGAAGCGGTCCGGCCAGTACCAGCGCCCGCCGACCGACTGGTCGTCCTGCTCGGCGAGGTAGGGCGGCTCGATGGCCACGATCACGGCCGAATCTCCCAGCCGGCTGCGCCACAGCTCGAGGCCGTCCTCGGCGTTCAGGCCGCGGTCCACCAGCCAGATCAGGAGCGGCACCCGCTGGCCCGGCGCCAGCGACTTGGGAACGTGCAGGCGGTACTTCAGCTCGCGCGAGACGTGGACCGAGTGCGTGCCCTCGTTAAGGTCGGTCGCCAGCGCGTGCGCGAACACGACGTAGTCGGCGAAGGGCGCGCCCTCCAGGGTGGCGAGGGCCGGGTTGGCGGCCGGCACGATCGAGACCGTCTTGAGGCGCGTGCCGGGCCGGCGCAGGAGCAGCTGCCTCGCGGTGCCGTCCCAGTAGCGGCTGTGGAAGCCGCCGTTGACGTGCAGCACCATCTCCCCGGGGTGCTGCTCCAGGGCCACCGCGCAGGACTCGCCCATCGAATTGTCCCACAGCGACTGGGTCGAGTAGAGGCGGGCGTCCTCGCCGGCAGGCCCGCCCATCATGCCGATGTGGCCGCGGATGGCGTTGTCGACCCGCCGCCAGTAGGAGGCCTGGTTGGGCAGGAGCCCGGCCGGCACCAGCCGGGCCTGCTCATCGTCCAGGGTGTCCAGGGCCTTGGCGCCGCCGCGCGCGACCAGGTAGCGCAGCGAGACCGGGAAGTTGGAGGCGATCACCGGCCTCCCGGCCGCCTTGGCGCGCTCGATCATCGGCCGGTAGGCGGTGGCGTAGTTGCCCCACGGCCGCGCGGCGGCCAGGAAGGCCGGCTCATCGATCTCGCCGGCGAGGTAGGCGTCCAGGTGCTCCTGGACGTCGCGCTCGAACATCTCCATCGCCAGGATCACCTCCCCCGGCCGGCGCGCGAGCAGGGCCTCGTAGACGGCGAGCTCGACCCGGTGGGTCGATTCGTCGATGTGGGTCTCGCCGAGGAACACGGCCTCGGCCGCCGCCAGCTCGGCGGTCATCTCGTCCCAGCTCAGACGCGCCCCGGTGCGGCCGTCGCGCACCGAGACCGAGTGCTCGAAGGGAGGCGCGGACCAGCGCTCCGCCGGCGCCGGCGACGGCGCGGCCTGGCCGAGCAGCGGACCCAGGAGCGCGAGGGAGAACAGCGGGAAGAGGGATCGGCGCCTGGCGGTCCGAAGCAGCGTGGAATGCTTCATGGTGGCCAGATTATGACCTGGCGCCCACCTCGACGCTCCCGGGGGCGCCGGCGTCCTTGCCGGCGCGCCGGGCGCTGCCGAGGGGCGTTGTGCCGTAGTCGTCGACGACGGCGGCGTCGGCGCCACGATCGACGAGGAAGGTCACCGCCGCCAGGTGCGCCTGGCCGGCGGCGTAGTGCAGCGGGGTCTCGCCTCCGCCATCCTTCGAGTCGAGGGCGGCACCGGCATCCGCCAGCAGCTCGAGCGTGGCGACGTGGCCGTCGAAGGCCGCCCCATGCAGCGACGTCTTGCCACCCGCGTCCTGGGCGTCGACCTCGACCCCCAGGCTCAGGAGCCAGGCGGTCATCTCGGCGTGACCGTTGGTGGCCGCGAAGTAGAGCGCGCTGGTTCCGCCATCATCGAGGGCCTCGGGGTCGGCGCCCTGCTCGACCAGTCGCCGGGCCAACTCGAGCGAGCCCTTCCGCGCCAGCAGGTGGATGGCGCGGGCGCCCTGGCTGGCGGCAGCATCGGGATCGGCGCCGGACTCGAGCAGGGTCTCGGCGACGGCCAAGCGGCCGTCCCGCGCGGCGAACAGCAGCGGGGTCCATCCGACCCCGTTCTCGGCGTCGACGGCGGCTCCCTTCGAGAGCAAGAGGGTGGCGGTCGAGGCGTCGCCATGAATCGCCGCGAAGTGGAGAGCGGTCATGCCGCGGTCGTCCTTCGCCACGGCCCACTCCGGGTGAGCCTTCAAACCGGCGTTGACCTCGGCCAGCCCGCCCTCGCCGGCGGCCTCGAAGAAGCCGGCGAGATCCGCAGGCGCCTCGGCGTCGGGGATCTCGAGGGCGGTCGAAGTGCCGGGGGGATCCCCGCCCCTGGCACACGACCAAGCGCAGAGCACGGCACAGGAGAGCAGGGAGAGAGCGGACTTCATGGTGACGGGACGAGCCGCAGCGCGCTGCGTGGCAGACGACTGCTCGAGCCTACCAGACCGGAAACGCCGCGCTAGCGCTGCATCAGGCTGAGGATCTCGGCCCGGATCCCGTCCAGCATGGCCTGCAGCTCCTCGGTCTGCCGGAGGAGTTCGTGGAGCTGGTGCAGCCGCCGCTCTCGCTCATGGCGCTCCTGGCCGCCCCGCTCCTGCGGGGCCCGCTGCCGTTGGAGGTAGAACTCGGCCAGCGAGCCGCAGGCCGCGGCGCGGGTCTCGTGTCCCCGCTCCTGGTAGAGCCTGGCGGCTCCTCGGAGCAGCTCCACGACCCGCTCGGTGGACAGCCCTTCCGAGGCCTGAGCGATCGGCTCGGCGCCAGCCTCCACCAGCTGCAACTCGCCGAGGTGGATCACCCGCTCCAGGGCGTCGCGCGCCTCCGCGTGCTGCGCCTCCGCGTGGGCGGCGCGGGCGTAGCGGAGGATCTCGATCCGCCGGGAGAGAGAGTCCAAGCCCCCATCGAAGTCCGGGTGACGTCGCCGCCATTGCTCGGCGTAAGTCTCCGACAAGCCGGCGAGAGCCGCGGCGCGGTCGGGCTGGCCCGACTCCCGGCAGAGCGCGGCAGCGGCGCCCAGCAGCTCGGCGAGCTCGGCGCGGTCCGGCGCCGCCTCGCGGACGAGCTCGGCCTCGGCGTCCCGCCGGCCCTCGATGCTCAACTCGCGGGCGCGGATGGCCTGGGCGATGCGCGCGGCGGCGGCGGGTCGTCCGGCCTCCGTGAAGGCTTCGGCGCCGGCCCGCATCACCTCCAGCCGCCGGCGGACCGCCCTGATCTCGTCGCTCTCCTCCGGCGCGAGGACTTCCCCTTGGCGCTCGGGAGTCCAGTGGGGCGGCCCTCCGCCGACTGCCGGCTCCTGGCGGATCTCCTCGGCGGGCGGCGCCGGCGGGGATTCCTCGGCCGTTCTCCGTGCGCAGGCCGAGGCGGACAGGAGGATGGACCCGCCCAGGGCGACGAGCGTTCGGAACCATCGGGTGGTGTGCATGTCGATCTCCGCGTTCCGTGGTGCTGGACCACTGTATCCGACCGTTCCCGCCTCGGCGTCTTCAGGTTGTATGCGACGAGGACGCCCCGCGGAGGCGCCGGCGCAGGCCGGCGAGCTTGTGGAAGATCCAGAATTCGACCGGGAAACCGTAGATCCGCCGCCTGACCCGGAAGCGGGCACAGACCCCCAGGAAGCGGTGGACCGGGTTCAGCGGCGCTCCCATCCGGTAGATGTCGTAGCCCCAGTGGAAATAGAGGTTCATGACCCACCTCACTCGCCTCAGCATCCTGGGGTGGAACCGCAGGTGCGAGAGGTCCGTGGTGTACCGGGGAGCGTTCCGGAACTCATCGAGGTGCTTCTGTTGGAAGATCTGCTGCTCCTCCGGCACCTCCGCTGCCATCGCCGTGCCTGGCAGCGGCTGATAGGCATGGATGACGCTCTCGCACTCGGGGTCGAGGGTGCGACAGAGGCAGGCCTGGTCCACGGTGGCCTTGATGTCCTCCAGCCGCTCTCCGGGCATCCCGGCGATATAGGACACGATCGACCCGATCCCCGCCTTGCGCAGGCGCACCACGGCCGCTGGCGTTTCCCCTGGATCGAAGACCTTGCGGGTGAGCGAGAGCGAATGCGCGGACGCGGACTCTGCGCCGAGGAACAACACGTAGCAGCCGCTCCTCGCCATCTTCATGAGGAGGTCGTCCGACCAACTCGCGACGTGCTTGACCTCGGAGAAGCAACCCCAGGAGATCTTCAACCCGCGGTCGAGGATCTCATCGCAGAAGCGCTGGATCCGCTTGGGGTTGACCGTGAAATTGGCGTCGACGAATTGGAGGACATTGACGCCGACCCGGCTGCTCCACTCCTGGTACTCGTCGAGGATCCGCTCTGGGTCGATGGCCGTCCAGCGGCGTCCGGTCACACCGGGAGAGGTGCAGAAGGTGCAGGGCTCGGGACAGCCGTACGAGGAAAAGTAGTACAGGATCCGGAGGTCCAGGTCCCAGGCCGCCGAACCCAGGGATCGCGCGAGGAAGGAACGCCACCGGACATTGGTGTCGCTCTTGAAGTACGGCTCGAAGTCCAGCAGCTGGTAGGGCATGGGAGGGAGCTGGTTCAGGTCGGCGATCGGCCGCTCCGGGTTGTTGACCACCTCCTCGCCCGCCAGGTAGCTGATGCCGTCCAGTCCGTAGGGCGACCTCCCTCGGTGCAGGGCCTCCACCAGCTCCATGAAGCCGATCTCACCCTGGCCTCGGACGACGATGTCGGCCGGACCTTCGCGCAGCGCCATCTCGGTGTGGACCGTGGAGAACCACCCTCCCCAGACCAGGGGCACCTCCGGGTGGGATCGGCGCACGGCGCGCGCCATCTGGCCGGCCACGTAGACCTGCCAGCCGAGGATGCAGGTGATCCCGACGCACAGGGCGTCCGCCGCCTCGGAGAGCAGCCGTTCCTGGTAGTCCTTCTCGACCGTCCCGTCGACGATGACGACCTGGTAGCCCTTCTCCAGCGGCAGGGCGGCGACCGACAGGACCTCCAGGGGCAGCCGGCCCTCGGTCAGGTACTGGCCCGGCTGGCGGGGCGGATGGAACAGGACGATCTTCTTGCGGCCGCGGACGGCGTCGAAGGTCCTGGTCGAGGTCGAGGTCTGATCGCGGGAAGGCATAGACAACCGGTGGCGGAGAGGAGCGTCTGGCTTCGGGACCCGGGAGGATCCAAGCGCTGCGGAGAAAGCGCCAATTCTGCGCCTGCTCCACGGCCCTGGAGCCGGATTTTTCCGCCAGCCTAGGGACCCAGAATCCTGGCCCGGGCCTGGCCAGCTTCTTGACCATTGGCTCCTGCCAGGGCACCGCGGGAAGGGCAGCCAGGAATAGGGATGGAATCGTCAGACTCGAGAGCAAACCGGTCCTCCTTCGATGATTGAAATCCGATCCCGGAGCTAGGCGGGCAACCGGCTCTTGGCAACGCGGTTTTTCGGGGGAACGCCCTCTGGTGAGCGCGCTTTCCTGCCCGGCGGTATGTTTTGGGCTGCGGGCCTGCCGAGGGCGGCTGCTCCGGCCATCCGGCCAGGCCCCGTCCGCGCGAGGCTTCCCGCGCCCAACCCTGGAGAGTTTCACCGATGAAGACCCTGATCACCCTCGCCCTGTCCTCCCTGCTGGCCGCCGGCTGCACCTCAGAGAAGCAGGAAGTGGTTCCTGAAGCGGCGCCGACGGTCGCCGTCGCCCAGGTCCACGACGCGATCTGCGGCCACGCCCTGCCGGAGGTCGGGAAGTGCGGCAACTACATCAAGATCGACGGCGAGTACGTCGTCCTCGAGCACCCCTCGCTGGGCAAGATGGACTACTGCGGGGCTGGAGAGGCCGGCGCCAAGGTCAAGGTCGCCGGCGAGCTGGCCGACGGGAAATTCGTCGCCGTCTCCTACGAGCGGATCAATTGACCTCCTGAGCGAGGCTCGCGACGGAGCCGCACACGGCCCCTCTGAGGGACCGTGTGCGGCTCCTCTCCAGTTTCGGCCCCGCCTCCTCCTCCTGGGGGGGAGATCCGTGGTAGCGTAAAGTCCCCTCTTGGCCCTGGATGTCCCGTCGCCCATGAAGCACCGAATTGCCCTGATCCTGAGTCTCTTTCCCCTCGCCGCGCTCGCTGCTCCGGCGGCCCAGGCTCAGGTCGTGATCAACGAGTTCGTGGCCTCCAACGTCGACGGGCTGCGGGACGAGGACCGCGACACCTCGGACTGGATCGAGCTGGTGAACCAGGGGCCGCTGCCGGTCAACCTGCAGGGCTACGGGCTGAGCGACGACCCGCTCGACCCGCTCCGCTGGACCTTTCCGGACCTCACCCTGCTGCCGCAACAGCACCTGGTGGTGTTCGCCTCCGGCAAGGACCGCAGCAGCTACGCCAACGAGTACACCACCGTCGTCGACCACCAATTCAGCTGGCGCTACTTCGAGGGAGTGGCCGAGCCGCCGACCGGCTGGTGGCAGCCGGGCTTCAACGACAGCGCCTGGGCGGTCGGGCCGAGCGGCTTCGGCTACGGCGACAACGACGACTCGACGATCGTCTCCAGCCCGACGGTCTACGTCCGGCACGGCTTCACCCTGACCCAGGCGCAGATCGACGGCCTGGTCGAGGCCTACCTGCACGTCGACTTCGACGACGCCTTCGTCGCCTTCCTCAACGGCGTCGAGGTCGCCCGCGACAACATCGGCCAGCCCGGCGACCACCCGGCCTACAACGCGACCGCCAACAGCCACCACGAGGCGGCGCTCTACCGCGGCAAGGACCTCGAGCCGGTGCCTGCCCCGGAGCTCGCCGGCCTGCTCCAGGTCGGCGGCAACGTCCTGGCGCTGCAGGTGCACAACCGGCAGCTCGGCGACAACGACCTCAGCCTGATCCCCTTCCTGAGCCTCGCCAGCTCGGTCGGCAGCCCGACCGGCGGCGGCCACCCGCCGGAGCTGCTGTTCCCGGAGAGCGTCCTGCACGCCAACTTCAAGCTCGACGCCGCCGGTGAGAGCCTGTCCCTGAGCGATCCCGGCGGCGCCGTCCTGGACCAGCACGACACCGGCCTGATGAAGGTCGACGTCTCGCGCGGCCGCGGCCCGAGCGGCGGCCCCGGCCTGCTCTACTTCCAGGCGCCGACGCCGGCGGCGGCGAACACCAGCCTGGGCTTCCCCGCCATCTCCGAGCCGGTGACGATGTCGCCCGAGGGCGGCTGGTCGGCCGGGCCGGTGTCGGTGAGCCTGAGCCACCCGGCGCCCGGCGCGACGATCCGCTACACCTTCGACGCCCGCGAGCCCACCCCCTCCGACCCGGCCTACGGCGGGCCGATCCAGGTCGCCGGCCCGATCAAGGTGCTGCGAGCGCGGGCCTTCGAGAGCGGCAAGTGGCCGAGCGACGTCGCCACCGCAACCTTCGCCCAGGGCGTCACCGCCAAGCTGCCGGTGTTCTCGCTGGTGACCGATCCGCCGAACCTGTGGGACCCGCAGACCGGCATCTACCACGGCAGCATCTTCGGCGGCAACCACTGGAAGGACTGGGAGCGGCCGGTGCACGTCGAGATGTTCGAGACCAACGGCAGCGTGCCGCTGCGCTTCGACGCCGGCATGAAGATCCACGGCGGCTTCTCGCGCACCTTCCCGCAGAAGAGCCTGCGCCTGATCCCCCGCGACGGCTACGGCATCGACTCGATCGACTATCCCTTCTTCGGGCCGGAGGCGCCGCAGTCCTTCCGCCGCCTCGTGCTGCGCAACGCCGGCAACGACTGGTGCGAGGGCCACCTGCGCGACGGCGTCGTGCACCGCATGATGGCCGGAGAGGACCTCGAGGTCATGCTCTTCAGCCCGGCGCTGGTGCTGCTGAACGGCGACTACTGGGGCATCCACAACGTCCGCGAGCGCCAGGACCGCTACTTCCTCGAGACCCACCGCGGCGTCGACCCCGACGAGCTCGACCTGCTCGAGCTCAACCAGGAGGTGGTCGAGGGCGACAACGTCCACTACCAGGCGATGCTCGACTTCATCGGCGCCAACGACCTCGGGATCGAGGCCAACTACCGCCACGTCCAGACCCTGATGGACACGGAGAACTTCGCCACCTACGCGGCGCTGCAGGTCTACGTCGCCAACACCGACTGGCCGGGCAACAACATCAAGTACTGGCGGCCGCGGACGCCGGAGGGCCGCTGGCGCTGGATGCTCTACGACACCGACTTCGGCCTCGGCCTCGAGAACCCGCCGAGCCACAACACGCTGGCCTTCGCCACCAACCCGAACGGCGGCATCTTCAACCCGTCCTGGGCCACCTTCCTGTTCCGCAAGCTGCTCGAGAGCCCGCTGTTCGCCCGCAGCTTCATCAACCGCTACGCCGACTACCTGAACACGCGCTTCCGCCCGGACCAGACCCTGCCGGTCGCCACCGAGGTCGCCCGCTCGATCCAGGCCGAGATCGGACCGCACATGCAGCGCTGGAACAGGAGCGTCCAGACCTGGCGGCGGAACCTGGGCGAGATCCGCGACTTCCTCAACCAGCGGCCGCAGTTCGCCGCGAGCCACATCATCCAGAAGTTCAACCTGGCCGGTAGCTACCAGCTCGACCTCGACGTGCAGCCGCCCGGCGCGGGCTCGATCCGGCTCACCGCCATCGACGTCGACGGCCCCTGGACCGGCAGCTACTTCCTCGGCGTCCCGGTGGAGCTCACCGCGGTCCCGAAGCTCGGCTGGGAATTCGTCGACTGGTCGGATCCGGGGCTGCCGGCGACCGCCACGGTCGATATCGACCCCTTCGGCAACTACAGCCTGAGCGCCAACTTCCAGCCCGGCGGCCCGGCCGCGGTGATCAACGAGATCAACTACAACTCCGCCGCGAGCTTCGACCCGGGCGACTGGGTCGAGCTGCACAACGCCTCCGACTCGCCGCTGGACCTGTCCAACTGGAGCTTCCACGACGAGGCCAGCGCCTTCACCATCCCCGCCGGCGCGGTGGTCCCGCCGCGCGGCTACCTGGTGCTGTGCGCCGACCTGGTGACCTTCCAAGGGCTGTTCCCCGGCGTGGCCAACGCCATCGGCGACCTCGGCTTCAGCTTCAAGGGCAGCGGCGAGCTGCTCCAGCTCCGCAAGCCCGACGGCAGCCTGTTCGACGAGGTCTTCTACGACGACGAGGCGCCCTGGCCGACCGAACCCGACGGCAACGGCCCGACCCTTGAGCTGTACCTCCCGACGCTCGACAACGCCCTCGCCGCGAGCTGGCGCGCCTCGCTCGGCACCGGCGGCACTCCGGGCAGCAAGAACAGCGTGACGCCCTGAGTCCGGCCCGGCCCGCGGCTCCGCTGCCCTGGCCGCCGCCGGTCCGGCCATCGGGGACTTCGGGGCCCGGGAAAGAATCGCCGCGGATTCTCCAGCGAAGCTCGCTACTCCTTGGGAACGCCCTTTGCTCTGCCAGCGAAGGGGGAATCGATGCCGTCGGCAGCTCCGCGGAAAGGCGGCGTGCCACCGCCTCCGTGCCGCCCGCCGTTCTCGGAGGAGCTGCTCCCTTGGGCCAGCTCGCCGGCGGTCGCGATATCCAGCGCCCCGACTCATCGTTCCGGGAGCGAGTACGAATCGGCCGCCGGGTCGCCCCGGCGGCCTATCTCTACGGCGAGGTCAAGTGCCTCGGGCCAGCGCTCAGAGCACCGTCAAGGCCAGGCTGTTGCTCAAGGTGCAGCTGCCGAAATCCAAGGCCTGCATCCAGACCGGGACGCCGGAGGCGCCGGCCGGGACCCCGGAGGAGGTCGTCATGGTGGTGCCGACGGCGGAGTAGGTCCCCAGGACCTTGATCGGCAGGCTCAGGGAGACCGTGAGGCTGCCGCAGGAGCCGGCGTTGATCGTCGTGGGTCCCGCGCCGGCGAGCGAGTAGCCGACGCCGACCAGGCCGTTGGCGGTGGCGCCGGTGACGGTGATCGTGGCGGTCTGGCCGGCGACCAGGTTGGTCACCGCCAGGTTCGGACCGGAGAAGGTCACCTTCATCCGGATCCAGTCGCCGTTGCCGGCGATCGCCAGTCCGCCGAAGTCGGCCCAGAAGTCGTCGGCGCTGTAGCCGGGGACGACGTTGGCGACGCCGGTGACGCCGGCGCTGTAGGAGTCGACCGCGTAGCCAGTGATCGCCGAGACGGCGCCGTAGGTGTCGTGGAAGTGCCAGCCGTTGAAGGTGGTGTTGGACCAGTTCGAAGTGGCGTTGAAGCGGAACTCGACCCAGTCATCGCCGATGTCGATGTCGAACTTGGAGTCGTTGACGATGGTGGCGCTCGGGAGCTCCACGCCGGCGGAGACCGTCACCAAGTGTGACTCGATGGCGGACCCGATATCCGGGTAGCGCCACTCGGCGGTGAGGGTGTTGCCCATGAGCTGGGCGTGGGCGGCGGTCGTCAGCGCCAAGGCGGCGACCGCGAGGAGGAGGAGGCGTTGGATCATGGTGAAAGGAGCGTCGCGAGGGGTGTTGGGTTCGAGTGGTGGAGGACGGATCGCCGATGCGGCGGGTCCGAAGTCCACGATAGCACCGGAACGCCGGCGCTGGGGCTCAAGCGCGGCTGGAGGCGAGCTCCGCCACCAGGGCCCGCAACCGGGCCTCGGCGGCGGTGGCCAGCGGATCCCCGCGGTAGCGGGCCCGGTAGAGCTCGGGCAGGATCTCGAGCACCTGCGGCAGCGCCGGAGGGCCGGCGCGGGCGAGTTCGCGCGCGAACTCCAGCGGGGTCTGGGCTGGACGGATGCGGTATCCGGCGGCGGCGAGGGCTGCCAGCAGGGCGCCGATCGCCGTGTCCAGCCCGGCGCGCGGGCGCGGCGGGTCCCCCGCCGGATCCGGCGTCTGGCTGCTCCGCCTCCGCAGCAGCGCGGCGAGCGCCAGCGCCGAGGCCGCCAGGCCCAGCCAGCGCCAATCGGCGCCGGCTCCCTGGTCCGGCGGCTCGGAGTCCGCACCCGGGATCCCCTCGCCGCCCCCGTCGCGCGGCTCCGGGGCCAGCGGCTCGGCTTCGCCGCCCGGGGCCAGCCCGGCGGCGGCCGTGGCGGCCTCCACCACCGCCCCGCGCCCGGGCGGCGTGCGCCCGAGCGGCGGCGCACTGCGCCCCCGCGCCGGCTCCGCCAGTCAGGCGCGGTCCTCGCCGGTGCGGACCATGTATTCCCCGCCCGCCCGGTCCCACGTTCGGCCGC
>JACNJP010000147.1 GCA_014382465.1 Planctomycetota bacterium | reverse complement strand
GGGGCGCGGCCGGGCGAGGGCAAAACGTCGTCGCGCGCGGCCGCTCGCCCCGCGCATGCACGGCCAGGATGACAACGCGCCGCTGCTCGCGGCGGGGCTCGAGCTCGTCGCGATGGAACTCGACCTCGACGCGGGCCTGCGCGAAGTTCCGGCGGGCATCGTCGCTCGGCTGCTGCCGACAGGACTCGGTGAAGCTGCGCGCGGCCCGGCCTCGCCCGCTGAGCTGGCGGAAGAAGGACGACCTGGCGTCGGCCACCACCTCCTCGGCGACGGCGTCGTTGCGCACCCCGAGCCTGGAGCGGATCGCCTCGAGCACCGCCTTCTCCAGCGCCAGGACCATGGCGGCGCGGCCGACCAGGCGCACCTTGCGGCCGCGCTCGGCGATCAGCCGCTGGGATAGGGAATCCCCTGGAGCGTGGTCGGACGGGTCCTGGCGAGGAAGTTCGGACATGGCCGGAATGGCGGGGGGGCCGCCGGGATTGTAGTGCGGCGTCGCCGCGGTTCCTGTACCGATGCGGCGGATTCGGGATACACTCGGCCACCGACGAACTCCTCGCGCTTTTCCCCCCAAAGCGATGGAAGGACTGCTCCGCTTCGTAGCCACCTGTCTCTGCGCGATCGCCGCCACCTCGCCCGTCCGTGCCCAGGACGGGGTCGCGTGGGGGCCTTGGCAGGTGATCGGCCCCTTCGACCATCCGGCCGGCTCCTCCGACAACCGCCCGGCCCATCCGCCCGAGGATTCCTTCCGCGAGGCCGTCGCAGGTGAAGCATGGACCGGACTCGAAGCGGCGCACCGCGGCAAGGCCAAGAAGACCATCCGCTGGTGGCCGCTGCTCCCCGGCGACTCCGAGCTGGCCGACTTGGCCGACGTCGGCCGGATCGACCTCCTCGCCACCTTCCCGAAGCCCGACGGCGTCGGCGACTGGTCGGGCAACGCGGTCGCCTACCTCTACCGCAGCCTGCGGGTTGCCGCCGCCGGGCCGCTGATCCTGGACATGGGCAGCGACGACGGCCTGCGCGTCTGGCTCGACGGCGAGCTGGTGCTGGACCGCAATGCCGCCCGTGGTCTCGACCCGCGGGCCGACCGGCTGGGCCTGACCCTCAGCCCAGGCCTCCACCACCTGCTGGTGAAGGTGAACAACGGCGGCGGCGCCTGGGCCTTCCAGATGAGGAAGTACTCGCGGCCGACCCAGGAGGCCATCAACGCCGCGATCGAGCAGGGGGTCCAGTACCTGCTCTCGTGCCAGCTCCTCGACGGCTCCTGGGGCGAGTACCAGCCGCAGTACCGCAACGGCGAGACCGCCCTGGCGGCCTACACCTTGTTGAAATCCGGGCTGTCGCCCCGGCACCCGGCGGTGCTGCGGGCCTTCGCCTACCTGCGCGAATCGCCGCCCACCCAGACCTACTCCATCGGCTGCCAGATGATGGCGCTGGCCGCCGCCAACGACCCGGACTACGAGGAGTGGATGGAGGAGCTGGTGGTCGACCTGGCGAGCTGGCAGGACCGCATGCGCGGCGCCTGGTCCTATCCCGAAGGGGAGCTCGACCTGTCCAACACCCAGTACGCCGCGCTCGGGCTGCGGGCCGCCGAGCAGGCCGGGATCGAGGTCCCGGACCGGGTCTGGACCCGGCTGCTGGAGGGCGTGCTCGACCACCAGGAGCGGTCCAGCAAGGTCGACGCCGCGCCCGAGGCAAAGGGCTCCTCCGGGCGGCGGATGCCGGTGGCCGGCTTCGCCTACCGCCGGCTCAACCCCAAGCAGGTCACCGGCTCGATGACGGTCGCGGGCATCGCCACCCTGGAGATCTGCCGCCGGGGGATCGACCCGCCGCCGGACTCGGCCACCGCCAAGAAGATCCAACGGGCCCAGGACCTGGCGGTGAATTGGCTCGCCGGGAACTTCACCGTCGGCGGCAACCCGGGCCGCCCCGGCCACCATCGCTATTACCGCTACGGCCTGGAGCGGGCCGGCTCGCTGCTCGGCACGGAGACCTTCGGCGGGCACGAGTGGTACTGGGAGGGCGCCGAGCTGCTGCTCGGACAGCAGAAGCCGGCCGGCTCGTGGATCGACGAATACGGCGGCCGCCCCGAGACCATCAGCTGCTACGCCTTGCTGTTCCTGAAGCGGGCGACCGCCGCCGCGACCACCGGACAGGGGAGGTCGGCCTCCCGGGCGGTGCGCAGCGAGCCGGGGCAGGGGCCGGTGAGGCTGGTGGTGATCCCCGGCGAGCCGACCGCCCTCTACGTCGAGGGCTTCGACCAGGCCGAGGACGCGCCGCCGGTGACCGAGGTTCGCTACCGGGTGCGCCAGCCGGACGGCCCGTGGCTCGACGCCGGCGTCGGCCTCCCGCGCGCCGGCGGCGGCCTGACGCCGTCGCGCTACTCGGTCCGCTTCAGCTTCCCGGCCCCCGGGGCCTGGGAGGTCGAGGCCGCGGCGATCGAGGAAGGCGGGGCCGAGCTGCGCTCGGGGCCGGTGGCCTTCCTGCTGGAGCAGGGCGTGGTCCAAGCCAAGCTGCGCTACGCCAGCGACTCCTCGCGCAACCTGCTGGCGCGGGCCCGGCCGGAGGTGACGGCTTCGAGCGGCAACGGCCAGGCGCTGGCCGACAACCTGTGGGGCTCGCGGTGGCTGTGCGCCGCCGCCGACGCCGACCCGCAGGTCGAGATCAAGCTGAAGCGCGGAGTCCGGACCGCCCGGATCCAGTTCAGCCACGCCCGCACCCGGCCGCGGGAGCAGGAGGACAACCCCAGGCCCCTGAGGATCGAGCTGCAGATCAATCGCGACGCCGAGGTGGTGGTGGTCGAGGTCGACCCCGATCCGCAGGCCAAGACGGTCTACCAGCTGGACAAGCCGCGCTCGATCAACCGGCTGCGCGTCCGCGTCCTGGAGCTGACCGGGGGCGCGCTCGGGTCGGCCTCGGCCGGCTTCTCCGAGGTCGAGCTGCACGGCCCGGCCGGCTGAGCCGGCGGCTACTCGAAGGCGCCCGCCTGCCCCGGCCGGGAGTGGTCCTGGTGCAGCGCCATCCACCGCAGCACCTCCTTCGACAGGCCGGTGCGGTAGCGCTTGACCTTCTCGTAGTGCTGCAGGATGCCGGCCGGGTCGATGAAGGCCAGGGTCGGGGTGGTCCAGCCCTGGATGGTCCAGTCGCTCTCCTCGAGCTCGCCAGGCCGGTCGTGCCGCTGGAGCCGGAAGCCGCCGGGGAAGGCCTCGGCGTACTTCTCCCGCAGCGGGCCGGCGGCCTCGGCCGGGAAGCTCGGCGGCAGCACCGCCACCACCCCCTGGCTGGGGCCCTCGAACTCGAAGTCCTCGGCCAGCTTGTCGAGCACCTGCGTGACGCGCTCGCTCCACTCGTCCGGCTGCATCTCGGCCAGCTTCTCCGGCGTCTGGTCGGGGAACCACAGCAGCACCGTGCCGGAGGGCCGCAGCTCGAGGCCGGACACCGGCCGCTGCACCAGCTCCGACCAGCTCGGGGCCCCGGGCTTGAACGGGTGCAGGCCCTGGCCGCTGGCGACGCCGCCGCTGGCCCAGCGGTCGCGGTCGAGCCGCTGCACCGTCGGCGTGCGCACGCGGACGGCGCCGTGGCTGGTGTAGAAGCCGATCCGCCCCTGGATCGGCGAGCCGTCGACGGTGGTGACCCAGCCGGCGGTGGCGCCGTCCAGCCGCAGCTCGGCGGTCGGGCCGTCGACCAGCAGCTCGAGCTCGAAGGTGTTGCGCTCGGCGCCGAAGGCGTGGTGGCCGGTGACCGCGCCGCGGCGGGCGTAGAGGCCGTCCAGCGACCAGGAGAAGCTGTCCAGCCCGCGCGACTCGTCGGTCTCGCCGACGGCGAATTTCTGGTCGCCGCCGCTGAAGCCGAAGCGGACGTTGCGGTCGCGCCGGGTGTAGCCGACCACCACCCCGGCGCTGACGTAGCTGGTGGTGAATTCGACCTGGGCGGAGAGGCGGTAGCGCCCCGGCTCCATCCAGGCCTCGCCGAGGGCGAAGGCGTCGCGCCAGTGGGCCTCGCGGTCCATGGTGTCGGTGCCCTGGCGGGGCTCGCTGCGGCCGACGTGGAGGTCCCCGTCCGGCTCCGCGAACCACAGGCCCTCGACCCGCCGGTCCTCGTGGCCGGTGAGCCCGTCCTCTCCCCAGCCGTCGAGGCCGAGCAGCCGCGGCGGCGCGACGAAGGGGTGGAGCAGGCCGGCCTCGCGGGCCTCGCGCAGGGCGTCGCCGCGTTGCTCGCGGCCGCCGTCGCCGAGCTCGAGCGGCGGCAGGCCGACGGCGGCGGCGAGCCGGTCGTGCTGGGCGGCCATGGCCTCGGCCGCGACCCGCTGGCCGGCGGCCAGGTAGCTGCGGGCGGCCTCGGCCCAGGTGCTGGCCAGGGCCCGGGTCGAGGGCGTCTTGTCGAGGAAGGGCGCCTCCTGCTCGGGGCCCTCGTGGCGCGCCGGCGCGCGGTAGCGCTCCCAGTGCCGCAGCATCCAGGCGGCCTCGCGCTCGCCGTCCTTCTCGAGCTCCTCGACGAACAGGTCGAGGGTGCCGGGGGAGGGCTCGTCGACGCCCAGCGACCAGTAGAAGGCGAAGCCGGCCTCGCGGTGGCGGCCGAGCTCGGCGCACAGCTCGCCGGCCATGCGCGCCTGCTCCTGGCCGAACCAGGGCTCGGCGCGGTGCCGCTCCCACGACCAGGTCGGCTCGTCCATGACCGTCGGCGCCGGGTCGCCGGGCGGGGTCGCCTGGGTGTAACGCTCGTCGCGCCAGTCGGCCGGCTCGCGCCACCAGAAGCCGGCGAGGAAGCGGTCGAACTCCTCGGCGAAGGCCTGCATGCCGTCCGGGCGGCCGTCCTTGCCGTCGGCGAAGTAGGTGGCGAAGACCTTGACCGGGTCGCCGCGGCGGCGGCGGTCGCCCTCCATGAAGGCCATCAGCCGGTCGTGGAACAGCGGTTCGCCGCTCCACTCGCCGTAGCCCTCCTCGTCCTCCTCGGGCTCGACGCCGCTCCAGGTGTTCAGGAACAGGTAGAGCGAGTAGCCGGCGACGTAGTTGTCGCGGTACTCCTCGATCTCGCCCGAGATCAGCTCCTCGAGCTTCTCGCGGCCGCCGTAGCCCTTCTGCCGCGTCCCGGTCTGGGTGCCGAAGCTGGCGTGGTCGGCGACGAAGTCCTCGTCGTACATCGAGCCGTAGGCGGAGGCGGTCCAGACCGCGCGGCCCTCGGCCAGCCAGGCCGGCAGGCCGCCGTAGACGCCGCCGTCGAAGCGGTGGGTGAGCTCGTGGGTGATGCCGCGGCCGAGCCCCGGGATGGTGCCGATGGTCAGCTTGAGGGTGGTGGTGTCGCCGCCCTGGAAGCCGCCCACCCACCAGAAGCCGGCGCCCTCCATCTCCAGGCCGTGCGACTCCGGCACCACCCGCAGTGTGCCTTGGCGCTCGAGGAAGGGGTCCTGGCCGTACCACTTCACCAATCGGTCGTGGTGCAGCTCGACGGTCGTCGCCGAGCCGATCAGGGTCTCCCAGCCGCAGCTGGTCTCGACCCGGTAGCGGTCGCGCGGCGAGAAGCTGACCCCCGGGTCGCCGAAGCTGGCGTGCGCCAGGGTGAAGGCGCGCTGCTGGTCGAAGCTCATCTCCTCGAGCTGCTCGATGCGCAGCGGACCGCCTTCCCGGCCCAGCAGGCTGGCGCGACCGCGGCCGAGGCCCTCGCCGGCAGTCTGGGCGCCGCTCGCCATGTCCATCGGCTCCGGTCCCTCGAGGTCCTTGAAGCCAGCCTGGGCCGCCAGGCCGCGCAGGACCCGGGCGGCCCGCACGGCGGTGACCGGGTCGCCGCTGCCGAGGGCCGCGCGCACGATCCGCTGCAGCTCCTGGACCACCACCTCCCAGACCCGCTGGCCGACCTCGATCTCGGCCGAGGTGTCGGCCCCGTGGGCCTTCCGGAGCGCCGGCGAGGGCGCCGCGAGCTGCCGCGCCAGGTCCTCCAGCCACTGGACCGCCAGCAGCGAGCCGACGTCCTTGGCGCGCCCGCGCTGGCCGCGCAGCCGCAGCAGCTCGCGCACGGCCTTGGCGCGGGCGGTGGCGACGCGGGCCGGGAACGGGTCGTCCGGCGGCAGCAGGTCCTTGAGGCCGCCCTGGGTCTTCAGCCGGCCGCTGGCGTCGGCTGCCTCGGCGTAGAGCTCGTGGGCCCACAGGATGCGGGCGTCGGCGTCCCCCTGGGCGTTCTCGAGCAGCAGCTCGATCAGCTCGGCCGGCCGGGTGCTGCGGGCCAGGGCGTAGAGGAAGTGACGCTGGGCCTCGTCGTGGCGGCCGGCGGCGAGGGCCTCGCGGCCGTAGCGCAGGCTGGACTGGAGGTCCTGGGACTGCTGGGCCGGGGCCAGGGCGGCCAGGGAGCACAGGGCCGCCAGCGCCGGCAGCCGCCGGAGCCGGGGGGAGCGGCGGGGCATCGGCCCGATCTTAGCCGCGGTCGCAGAATGGATTTTGGCCACGGAGGCCGCCGCGGCATCGTTGTCGGAGGAGCGACCACCACCCACACGCCATGATCCCGATCCTCCTGATGATCCCCCTGGGCCTGGCCCAGGCCCCCGACGCCGTCCAGGCCGAGTCCCGCATCGACCGGGTGACGGTCTACTCCGGCTACGCCCTGGTCGAGCGCCGCTTCAGCGCCGAGGCCGGAGCGCCCGGCCCGCGCGCGGTGGTCCTCGGGCCGCTGCCGCTGGGCGCCGAGGCCTCCAGCTTCCAGGCGCGGGTCGACGGCGGCCCGGCCAAGGTCCAGGGCCTGCAGATGCAGCGGCGCACCGGCGAGCTCGCCAGCAGCGACCGCGACCGCCTGCGGGCCCAGCTCGACGGCCTCGCCGCCGAGGTCCGCGAGCTGCGCAGCGAGGAGCAGGCGATCCAGGCCGCCTCGGGCGTCCTCGACGCCGCCGTCGCCGCCCTCACCCAGAGCGATCAGCTCGACCCGGCCCGGCTCAGCCAGCTGCTCGACTTCGTCTCCACCCAGACCCACGAGCTGGACCAGCGCCAGATCGTGCGCGAGCGCGAGGAGCGGCGGCTGAAGCGGGAGGTCGCCGACCTCGAGAGCCGCATCGGCGGCGGCGGTGGCGCCGCGCGTCCCTACCAGCAGGCGCGCGTCAACCTGTTCTTCGAGCGCGCCGGCCGCGCCGAGCTGCGGCTGCAGTACCTGGTGCGGGGCGCCGCCTGGCGGCCGATCTACGAGGTCCGGCTGGACCCCGAGCTCAACCGGGTCGACGTCGGGCTCACCGGCGAGATCCGCCAGGCCACCGAGGAGGACTGGGAGGACGCCCAGCTGGTGCTGAGCACGGCGCGGCCGCACGTCGGCCTGGACCCGCCGGAGCTGCCGCAGCGCTGGGTGTCGCTCAGCCGGCCGGAGCGGGCTCGCCGCGGCCTGATGGATCTCGGTTACTCCGCCGGGGACGACTCCGCGTCGATGGCGCCGGCGGCCGGCGCCTACCTCCGTCTCAAGGACGGGGAGGAGGCCTTCGTTCCGGCGCCGGTGGCCTCGGTGCAGGACTACGGCCTGAGCCAGCAGTTCCTGCTGCCGGAGCGGGTCACGGTGGCCGCCGACGACGAGCCCAAGACCTTCCCGCTGGTGCAGGTGCCGCTGGACGTCCGCCCCGAGCGCTACGTCGTGCCCTCGCTGAGCCTGGAGGTCTTCCTGCGCGCCGAGGTCACCAGCGCCGCCGACGCGCCGCTGCTGCCGGGCGAGGCGCGGGTCTTCCTCGGCCCCGACTTCCTCGGCAAGGCCGGCTTCCCGCTGCTGCGGCCGGGCGACTCGACCTGGCTCAACCTCGGCCTCGACCCGAACCTGGTCGTCGAGTACGCCCTGGTCCGCGACGAGCGCGAGGAGCCGGGGGTGTTCTCGGACACGGTGCGGCTGCACCGCGCCTGGGAGACCCGCCTGCGGCTCAGCGCGTCGTCGGCGCGGCCGGTGACGGTCCTCATCGAGGAGGCCCTGCCGCTGTCGACCGACGAGCGGATCGCGATCGAGATCGAGGGCGTCAAGCCGGAGGCCCTGAAGGCCGAGGCCGACCTCAAGGACCGCGAGGAGAAGGGCCTGTGGCGCTGGCGCGTCAAGCTCCAGCCCGGCCAGGAGACCGCCGTCCGCTGGGGATGGAAGGCCAGCTTCGACGAGGACCTGCGGCCGGTCTTCAGCGAGGGCTGATCAGCGGGCGGGGGGGACCACGGGCTGCACCCAGGCGGTCTCGGGGTCCCCGGCCGCGTACGGGTTCGGGTGCGGGCGGGAGGAGGTCACGACCGCCCGGACCGACAATTCGCTGCCGTCGAAGGCGTAGCGCGCGGGGTTGGCAGCGGTCTCGGCCAGCACCACGCCGAGCTCGAGGCGGCCGTCGGGGTGGCGGCGGCTGCCGAGGAAGCGGGTGGTGTACTCCAGGCCGGCCTCGGCGGCGATGGTGACCGTCAGGCCGAGGTCGTCGGCGCGGATGTCCGACAGGCTGACCCCGCTCGAGGCGTAGTACTCGCCGGCCCTCATCGCCTTGACGATCGCCTCCGGGGTCAATTCGGTGGCTCGGACCATGACCCAGCCGCGGCCGGGCACGCTGACGCCGTTGGCGTGGTACTCGTGGGCGTCGTCGCTGGCGATGCCGTAGAGCGGCGGCAGGCCGAGCTCGGCCTGGCGGATCAGGTTGGCCTGGTCCCACATGGCCTCGGTCGAGGGGTGGCTGGCGTCGCCGGCGTTGCGCACGCCGCGGTGGCCGTTGTAGACCTCGAAGAAGCGCTCGCCGCGGATCTGGGCCAGGTCGAGGACGGTGAAGCCCCAGCCAAAGTTGGGGTGGTTGACGTGGCCGAGCACGGTGCGGCCGGTGGCCCGGCCGTGGGCGGCGATGGCGTCGAGGTCGCGCTGGACGGTCTCGGCGACGGTTCCGCCGCCCTGCGGCTGGACCAGGCCGGCGAGGTTGAGGCCGTTGAGGTGCACCGGGCGCCCCTCGGCCTGGTCGGTGACCTCCTCGCCGGCGATGAACAGGAACTCGCCGGGCTTCTCGAAGCGCTGCTTCAGCTCGGTGAGGGTCTTCAGGCGCATCTCGGTGACGCCCTCGCGATCGCGGAGGTCGACGCTGGCCTCGCCGAAGCGCTCCTGCAAGGCGGCCACCCGCGCCGGCGTCAGCCGGGTGCCGTCCTTGACCGCGAACCACCGCTCATGGTCGGCGTAGACGTTGTGGTCCGACAGCACCAGGAAGTCGTAGCCGTTGGACCGGTACCAGTCCGCCGCCAGCTCCGGCGCGCCGTCGCCGTCGCTCCACAACGTGTGGGTGTGGGTGTTGCCCTTCCACCAGCGGGCTTCGGCGGGGACCTCGCGATAGGGGAGGGGAGCCTCCGTGGCGCACGAGGAGAGGGCGGCGGAGAGCAGGCCGGCGCCGACGCCGGCGGCGGTCAGGAGGAGCAGGGGGGCGATTCGCGATTTCATCGTCCGAGCGGGTCGAGGGGCAGGCCGACGAGGACGCGGTCGGCCAGGTCCATCTTGGTCGCGCCGTCGAACATCGGACAGAGGAGGAAGCGGAAGCGGTAGGTGCCGGGGCCGATCATGTACGGCGCGTGCGGCCGCGCCCCCCAGGAGTCGTCGCCGCCGACGCCCATGTGGCGGTGGTCGAGGTGGACTTCGAGGCGGTCCGACTCGGGCAGCTCATGGGGGTGGAGGGCGGCCTCGAGCTCCTCGGTCGTCCAGCGAGAGACGTTGAAACCCATGGTCTCGCCGAGCGACACGATCAGCAGGCCGTCGGCTTCGGAGTCGATCAGGCCGAGCCATCGGGTGTCGGTGCGGTGGCCGTTCTCTTGCGGCCGGACGTAGCCGTGGCTCAGCTCGTCCAAGTCGGCGGAGTAGAGCCCCACCCCCGAGCCGGTTTCGCGATCGGAATAGCTCTCGAAGCCGCGTCCGTAGTAGAGCGATCGGTCGAAGGCGTCGGAGGTTTCGAAGCGCAGGCCGATCCGCGGAACCGGGGGAGTCCCCTCCGGGATCACGACCTCCACGTCCAGAAGCAGGTCCAGCTCGCCGACGAGACTGGCTTGGAGCCACCAGGAGGCCAGGGTCTCCGGATCCAGGCCGCTGATCTGGAGCGCGTCGGGGGATCCGGGCGCCGCCGCCGGCCCGTCCGGCAGGGTCAGCACACTGCGGGCGACTGCCCCTCGCCACGGTCCGGCCCAGCTCGGCATGCGGTTGCCGCGGTCGTTGTCGGTCGGCGCGCGCCAGAAGGCGGGGCGGAGGGAGAGGATCTCCATGGTGCCCCGCTTCGATTCCCAAGTCGCGGAGAGGGAGCCTGCATCATCGAGGAATGCACGAGCCGTGCCGACTTCGGGAAGTTCCTTGGTGAGAGCGAGGCCGTCGCGTTGAACCGCCTCGGCCGGTGCTGGAGCAGGGGCGACTTGGCCTCCGGCTTCCCAAGGCAGCGCGAACTGCTCGAAGGCGGCGGGGTAGTCCTCAGGGTTCCAGGCCGGCTGCGGGTCGCGATAGGCAGCGATCCACAAGCGGTAGTCGAGCGCCTCGCCGACGGTCTCCCGGTCGAGGGGCAGACGGATGAGCTCCGAGCTTCGCGGTGGGATCGCCAGCCGCATCAGGCGGCCGTCGTCATGCGGGATGCCGTCGGCGGTGACGGACCAGCGGAACAGCAGGTCCGAGGTGTCCTGGAACAAGCGTTCGTTGGTGATCCGGATCTCGCCCTTGGCCAGGTCGACGGCTTCGAAGTCGATCTCCTGATAGACCTTGCGCACCTCGTGCAGGCCCGGGTTCGGCGTCCGGTCGGGCATGACGATCCCGTTGCAGCAGAAGTTGCCGTCGGTGGGGGAGTCGCCGTAGTCGCCGCCGAAGGCCCAGAATTCCTCGCCGCCGGGGTCGGTCTGGACGAGCTGGTCAGGGTCGAAGGCGAAGCGCAGGGCCAGACCGGCGTGCATGGGCAGGAAGGGGAAGGCCAGGAGATCGGCGTCCAAGGCGGTGGTCCACACCCGCGCGTCGGCGATCAGGCCCGCGAACCGGCGGCCGCGGTGGTCGGAGTTGGTGCCGACGGCCCACGGCGAGGCGACGGCGTGGATCTGGCCGCGGTGGGTCCGCTGGGCCACCTCCGCGCGGTCGAGGAACAGCCGCAGCCGCTCGCCGTCGTAGCTGCCAGCGACGTGGTGCCAGTTGCCGTGCCAGTCCGCAGGCAACGGCGCCGTGCAGGTGATCCAGCCGCCGTCGTAGACGAAGAATTCGAGCTGGTCGCCGTTGGTCTTGAGCAGCACGTGGGTGTCGCCGCGGCCCAGGATCGGGGCGTGGCCGGCGACCGGCTCGGGCAGCACCCAGGCCTCGAGGGTGACGGCGCCGCCGGCGAGGTCCGGTCCTTCGCCGGGAGCGAGCTGCAGCCAGCCGCGCAGGGCGTGGGGGGGCGGGGCGAGACCGGCGGGGGGGCCCCCCCCCCCCCCCCCAGGCCCCCCCCCCCCCCCCCCCGGGGGGGGGGGGGCCCCCCCGGGCCCCCCCCCCCCCCCCCCCCCCCCCCCCCGCCCCCCTCCCCCCCCCCCGGCCCCCCCCCCCCCCCCCCCGCCCCCCGCCCCCCGCCCCCCCCCCCCCCCCCCCCCCCCCCCCCCCCCCCCCC
>JACNJP010000248.1 GCA_014382465.1 Planctomycetota bacterium | reverse complement strand
CGGGCCAAGGTCGCCTCCCGGCTGAGCCCGGGGTGTCCGGGCCCAGGGAAGACGGTTCAGGGTGGCGGGGGTTACGGCTGGAGCGGAATTCAAGGGCCAGCCAAAGGGGCCGGATTCCAAAGTTCTCTCGCTCGCTCCGCGTGGATCCGCGCCGCCCCCTCAAAACCCATCGCGTGAGCGTGGTGAGCCAGACCCAAGTGCACCCGCGCCCGCAGCAGGGGATCTCCGTCGGCCGCCGCCAGCCCGCCGGCCCGCTTGAGCAGCTCGGCTTCCCGGCTGTGGTTCCCGTCAAGACCGGCCACCCGTGCCTGGGCGACCAGCAGCCGGCACTCGATCGGGGCGCCTGGAGGCTGGGGGAGGGCGTCGCGGTGGCCGGCGAGCAAATCAAGGGCGCGAGCCGCGCGCTGGAGGGCGCCCTGGCGCAGGGCGTGCTCGGCGCGCGGCAAGCCAAGCTCCAGGGCCTCTTGGTGCAGCCCGGCGCGGTGGGCGTGGAAGGCCAGCTGGGACTCGCGCGAAGGAACGAGGAGTCCGGTGGCCTGGATCACCTCGAAGGCGCGGGCGTGACGCCTGCAGGCCTCCTCCTCGCTCATGCTTCGGTAGGCGGCCGCCCGGTCGCGCGGCAGCGTGAAGCGGAAGTGGCCGCCCTCGATCTTGAGCCAGCCGGCGCGCCGGAGCTCGGCCAGCGTCCGGGCAGCGCGGCCCTCGGGGATGTCTGCGGCTTCGGCCAACAGACGGATCCGCAGCGGCGGACGGAACAGGGCCGCCCACTGCAGCAGCTCGCGCTGCTCCCCGCGCATCTCAGCCAACTCAGTGAGCAGCAGCAGCTCCTGACTGGCGGTGGCCGGAACGGCGACTAGGCCGACCGGACGCAGCGACCGAGGCGGACCCTCGAGATCGCCGCGCTGCACCAGCAGGCGGAGCAGCGCCTCGAGCACGCCGGGCGCGCCGGCGCACCCGGCCATGAGCTGCTCCTCGAGCTCCGAATCCAGGGCTCCTGGCTCGAACACCGAGGCCAGCAGCCGGCGGACGGCGTCGTCATCCATGGGCCCCAGCCGCAGCAAGGAGGCCCGCCGGTTGCCGAGCAGCCGCTGCCGCTCGGTCTCCGCCCGCGGCTCCAAGCCCGGCCGGTGGGCCACCAGGAGCAGAGCCGGCGCCCGCTGCTGGTCGGTCAGGTCGCCGAGGAACTCCCATAGCGCGGCGCCGGCCAGGTGGACGTCGTCGAGGAACATCAGGAAGGGGCCCTCCTCGCCGAGCGCTGCCAGCCAGGCGCTGAAGGCGCGGCGCCGTTTCTCGCGCGGGTAGGGGCGTCCGCGGAGGATCTCCAGCAGGGTGGTGGCGCTGTCGCCGTCGAGGGCGCCGTGCAGCCGGCGGCTCACCGCCGGGCCGGGCGGCTGACCAGGCGCCAGACCGAGGGAGCGGGCCAGGGCGTCGCGCATCGGCTGCAGCGAAGAGCCGGTGCCTGGACGGCTGCGGCGGCGGCAGCGGCCGTAGAGGAAAGGCGGCGCCTCCGGCAGGGTGCGCCAGCGCTGGCCGAGCTCGATCGCCAACCGGGACTTGCCGAGGGCTTCCGCGCCCTCCAGCACGACCAGCCGCGGCCGGCTGGCGGCCCGGGCGGCGGCGAAGGCCTGCTCGAGGAGGTCGAGCTCTCGCTCGCGGTTGACGAAGGGCATGGCCTGGCCGTGGACCAAGGGCAGCAGGGGCATCGGCTTGGCCATCTCGCGCCACCACTCGCTCTGCTCGCCGAGGTCGAGGATCGACTCCAGCTCGCTGGCGGAGCTGAAGCGGTCCTGGGGCGATTCCTCGAGGAGCCGCAGGATCAGCTCGTCGAGGAACGGCGACAGGCGCGGCTGGATCGTCGACGGCCTCCGGACCAGCGCCGTGCGCCGGGCTTCGAACAGACCGTGAGCGCGCTCGTCGCCGAAGGGGCGCTCGCCGGTGGCCGCCTCGAACAGGCAGACGCCGAGGGCGAACAGGTCGGTGGCCGGGGAGGGCGGCTGGCCGCGCAGCAATTCGGGCGCGGCGTAGAGGGGCGTGCCGAGGAAGCCGGAGTCGCGGGCGGTGTCGAGGTCGCGGGCGAAGCCGAGGTCCATCAGCACGGCCCGGTCCTGGTCCCACAGCAGGTTCTCCGGCTTGAGGTCCAGGTGCAGCAGCCCGTGCTGGTGGAGCGCGGCCAGTGCGCCGGCCACCTGGCGCGCCAGGCAGCGAAGGGTCGGCTCGCCGGCGACGCCGTCGCGGTCGAGCCAGTCGCGGACGGTGCGGCCCGGGAGGAACTCGAGGACCAGGTAGAGCAGGCGGCCCTCGGGGCGCGCGACCTCCTCGACGGCGTAGCTGCGCACCAGGTTCGGGTGGCGCACCGCCATGCCGGCGCGGGCCTCGCGCAGGAAGGCGGCGCGGGCGGCGGCCAGGGCCGAGAGCTGCGGGGGCAGGATCTTGACCGCCACCTCGGCTCCCGGCGCCAGCCCGCCGACCGCGACGCGCGCCCGCGCCCGCCAAGTTGTGCCGGTGGCGCCGCTGCCGAGCTCCTCGAGCAGCTCGAAGCGACGCAGGCGCGGAGGGGCGGGGGGAGGGGGCATCGCGGGGTCAGCGGGAGGATAGAATCTGCGCCCCGTGGAGCTGCGCTTCTACAACACGTTCACGCGCCGGATCGAGCCCTTTCAGCCGGAAGTGGCGGGCCAGGCGCGGATGTACCACTGCGGCCCGACGGTCTACCAGCGGCCGCACATCGGGAATTATCGGGCCTTCTTGTTCGCCGACCTGCTGCGCCGGGTGCTGGAGGCGAATGGTTACGAGGTCACGCAAGTGATGAACATCACCGACGTCGGCCACCTGGTGGCGGACGCCGACGAGGGCGAGGACAAGCTCCAAAAGCAGGCAGAGAAGGAGCGGCTCGACCCGTGGGAGCTGGTCGACAGGGTGTGCGCCCAGTTCTTCGGCGACCTGGAGGCCCTTCAGGTCCTGCCGGCGCACCACTATCCGCGGGCCACGGAGCACATCCCCGAGATGGTGGAGATGGTGCGGAGCCTGATCGAGAAGGGGAACGCCTACCGGGTCGGGGACAACGTCTACTTCGACGTCCACTCCTTCCCGCCCTACGGCGAGCTCAGCGGCAACAAGGTCGAGGAGCTTGAGGCCGGCGCCCGCCTCGAGGTCAACCTGGAGAAGCGTCACCCGGCCGACTTCGCGCTCTGGAAGTCGGACCCCGACCACCTGATGAAGTGGGACACCGAGTTCGGCCCGCACGGCTTCCCCGGCTGGCACATCGAGTGCTCGGCCATGTCGATGAAGTACCTGGGCGAGAGCTTCGACGTCCACACCGGCGGCGAGGACAACGTCTTCCCGCACCACGAGTGCGAGATCGCCCAGAGCGAGTGCGCCACCGGCCGGCCCTTCGTCAAGCTGTGGATGCACACCAGGTTCCTCAAGGTCGACGGCGGCAAGATGTCGAAGTCGCTCGGCAACGTCTGGTCGCTGGACGACTTGGCGGCGCGTGGGTTCTCGGCGCTGGACTTCCGCTTCCTGGTGCTGCGGGCGCACTACCGCGGCTCGGTGAATTTCACCTGGGAGGCCCTCAAGGGCTCGGCGGAGGCGCGCCAGTCGCTGGTGGACCTGCGCGGACGGCTCGAGGCGGAGGCGCGCGGGGCGGCCGCCGCCGACGACGAGGTGGTGGAGCGCGCGCGGGGCGATTTCGCGGCGGCGCTGGCGGACGACCTGAACACCTCGGCCGCCCTCGCCGCGGTCTTCGAGCTGCGCAACGCCTTCCTCAAGGAGGGGCTGGCGGCGGCGGCGGCGGCCGCGGCGCTGGCCTTCCTGCTGGATGAGGTGGACGCCCAGCTCGGGGTGTTCGAGACGGCGGCCGGCGCCGGCGCCCTCGACGACGCCCAGGTCGAGGCGCTGATCGCCGCCCGGGCCGAGGCCAGGAGCGGCAAGGACTTCGCCCGCGCCGACGCCATCCGCGAGGAGCTGCAGGCGGCCGGCATCGTGCTCGAGGACCGCGCCGACGGCCTCCACTGGCACCGCGCATGACCTCCCGGCCGTAATTGGAGGTACGACCCCCAATATCAATCGACGTCTGACCCCGGTTGGCGGCGGAAGTACTTCTGGATCAGGCGCTTTTTCATGGGGGGGGGGGGGGGGGGGGGGGGGGGGGGGGGGGGGGGGCGGGGTGGGGGGGGCTGGGCGAGCCAGCGGGCGTGGGCCTGGCGTTGTTCCGGGCCGCGGGCCAGGCGCTCGTACCAGGCCGACCGGATGGCGGCCCGGTCGGCGGGCGGCAGGTCGCCGCGGGCGTCGGGGCAGGCGTCGAACAGCCGCTGCAGCAGCAGGCCGGTGGCCACGCCGAGGTTGAAGGAGTCGGTGAAGCCCCACATCGGCAGGCACACCAGGCGCTCGGCGGCCTCGACCAGCTCGGGGCTGAGGCCGCGGGACTCGCTGCCGACCGCCAGCGCCAGCCGCTCCGGCAGCGGCGGCACCGCGCCGGGATGCAGCGCCTCGGACCGCTCCGAGAGGTAGCTGGCCCACAGGCGGCGGCCGTCCTGCTCCAGCGCCGCGAGGCACTCCGGGGTGTCGGCGAAGCGGCGGATGCTCAGCCAGCGGTGGGTGCCCCTGGTGACCGAATTGGAGATGGCGCGGCGCTGGGTCCGCTGGTCCTCCGGGTCGTCAACCAGCCAGACGTGCTGGATGCCGAAGCCCTCGGCGGTCCGCAGCACGGCCTGGAAGTTGTGGTCGCTGGAGCAGGCCTCGACTACCAGCAGGATCCGGTCGCTGCGGCCCCGCAGCACCGCCTCGGCGCGGCGCAGCCGCCGCGGCGCCGGCTCCTCAGGCCTCATCCTCGGGACCGACCTCGGCCCGCTCCCCGGGGGGGATGACCCGGTCGAGGATGGAGTCGATGCGCGCCGCGAGCTCGATGCTCTGGTCGTACTCGAAGATCACCTGGGGGGCGCTGCGGAGCTTGATCGCCCGCGCCACCTCGGTCCTCAGGAAGCCGTGGGCGTGCTCCAGCATGTGCTCCACCTTGCTGCGGCTCGAGGCCTCCAGCACGGTGTAGCGGATCCGCGCCACCGTCAGGTCGATGTTGAGCTCGACTCCGGTGATGGTCACGAAGCTGGACCGCGGGTCCTTCATCTCGTAAAGGAGGAGCTCCGCGATCCGCTCCTGGATCTGGCGGGCGACCTGCCGGCGGCGGCGCTCGCTCGCCATTCCTAGGCCTTGCTGCTCATCTTGGCCAGGTCCTCGAGGGAGCGCTCCTTCTCGATCAGGTCGAAGGCCTCGATGACGTCGCCGGGCTCGATGCCGTCGTAGCCGTCGACGTTCAGGCCGCACTCGGAGCCGGCCTTGACCTCGCGGACGTCGTCCTTGACGTGGCGCAGCGAGCCGAGCTTGCCCTGGTGGACCTTGACCTTCCCGCGAAGGACCCGCACGTGGCTGGAATTCCTGACCACCCCCTCGGTGACCGCGCAGCCGGCGATCGTTCCCCAGCGGGAGGAGCGGAACAGCTGCAGCACCTCGGCCTTGCCGGTCTCGACCTCGATGGTCTCCGGCGCGAGCAGGCCGAGGATCTGGCGCTCGAGATCCTCAGTGAGCTCGTAGATGACGTTGTAGCGCTTGATCTTGACCCGCTCGCGCTCGGCGGTGTTGCGGGCCTTGGAGTCGGGGGCGACGTTGAAGGCCACCACCTGGCCCTCCGAGGTCAGCGCAAGCTGGACGTCGGTCTCGGTCACCGCGCCGACGCCGCTGTGGACGATGTCGACCATCACCTCGTCGTTGGACATGGCGGTGAGGGTGTGGCGCAGCACCTCGAGCGACCCGGAGACGTCGGCCTTGAGCACCAGGCGGATGTGCTCGCGGCGCGACACCTCGATCTTGTCGAAGAAGTCGTCGCGGGTCGTCTTGCCGCGGGCCAGCTCGGCCTCGCGGGCGTGGGTCAGGCGCTTCTCGGCCACGTCCTTGGCCGCCTTGAGGTCCTTGACGACGAAGAAGCGCTCGCCGGCGGTCGGCAGCTCGTTGAGGCCCAGGATCTCGACCGGCACCGAGGGGCCGGCCGTCTTCACCACCTTGCCGTTGTGGTCGTAGATGCGGCGGACCTTGCCGTAGGCCTGGCCGGCCAGGACCACGTCGCCGGCCTGCAGGGTGCCGTCCTGGACGATGGCGTGGACCACCTTGCCCTTGCCCTCGGAGACCAGCGCCTCGATGACGGTGCCGCTGGCCATGCCCTTGCCGTGGGCCTTCAGCTCCAGCACCTCGGCCTCGAGCAGCACCCGGTCGAGCAGCTCGTCGATGCCGGTCTTGCGCAGCGCCGAGGTCTCGATGATGCCGGTGTCGCCGCCCCACTCCTCGGACTGCAGGCCGAGGTGGGCCAGCTCGGCCCGCACCTTGTCGGGGTTGGCGCCGGGCGCGTCGCACTTGTTGAGGGCGACGATGATCGGCACGCCGGCGTTGCGGGCGTGGTTGGCCGCCTCTTCGGTCTGCGGCATGACGCCGTCGTCGGCCGCCACCACCAGGATGGCGATGTCGGTGGTGTGGGCGCCGCGGGCGCGCATGGCCGTGAAGGCCTCGTGGCCCGGCGTGTCGATGATGGTCACCTGGCGGCCCGACTCGGTCGTCACGGTGTAGGCGCCGATGTGCTGGGTGATGCCGCCGGCCTCGCCGGCCGCGACCTTGGTCTTGCGCACGGCGTCGATCAGCGAGGTCTTGCCGTGGTCGACGTGGCCCAGGAAGGCCACCACCGGCGGCCGGTCCTCGAGGTCGTCGTCGTCGACGGCCAGGCGCACCGCCTCGATCTCGGCCATCAGGCTCTCCTCGATGTCCTCCTCCTGCTTGAGGCGGAAGCTGAGGTCGAACTCGGAGGCCAGCAGCTCGACGGAGTCCTCCTCGAGCGGCGCGTTCATGCCGACCATCAGGCCGAGGCCCATCAGCTTGCCCATGATCTGGTTCAAGCCGATGCCGGTGGCGAGGGAGAAGGAGCGCGCGGTGACCGGGAACTCCAGCACCACGTCCCGCTTGCGCGCCACGGTCGAAACCTGGCGGGTGGCGCCGCGGCGGCTCTTGAGGCGCTCGCGCTGCGCCATGCGCTGGTCGCGCCGGCGGCTGGTCTCGCGGTTGCGGATGTCGGTGAAGGTGACGTTGCCGCGCTGCTTGCTGTGGGCGGCCTTCACCAGGCCGAGGGCGGCCAGGTCGATTTTGCCGACCTTGGTGGCGCCGCGGCGGGGCTTCGGCTTGGGCGGCTCGCCCGGGGTCCGGCCGGGCGCGGCGGCGCCCTTCTTGACGGCAGCGCCGGCGGACGGCTTCTTGGCCTTGGCGGCGGCGGCGGCGGCGGCGGCGCCCTCTTCTCCGCCTTCGCCCTTCGCGGGGGCGGGGGCGGGGGCCTGCTCGGCGGCGGCGGGCGCTGCGGTTTCCGGCTGCTCCACGGGCGCCGGCTCGGCGGCGGCCTCGACCTCCGCATGGGTCGCCTCGGCCTCGGCGCCGGCCTCGGCGGCCTCCGCGACTGCAGCGGTCTCGGCGACGGACTCGGCGGCCTCGGGCACAGGGATCTCGGCGGCCGGCTCCTCCGGAGCCAGGGCCTCGAACTCCTCCTCGGCCTCCAGCTCGGCGGGCGGCGGGGCCGGGGCCTCGACGACGAAGGTCCACGCCGGCGGCGACTTCTCGTCGCGCTCCTTCGGGTCCAGGACGTCGATCATGGTGGCACGGGTGGCCTCCATGAGGCCGCCCTTCACCAGGCGCTCCTCGATGATGGGGACGTCCCAGGTGCTGATGGAGGCCTGGTAGGAGGTGACGGGGAACCCCACCTTGCGCAGGATCTCGACGAACTCAGCGCTCTTGAAGCCGTACTGCTTCGCGAGTTTGAAAACCTTGACCTTGTCGTCGGACAAGCGCTACACCTCCTCCTCGTTGTTCGCCGGCAGGGCCTCATCGGGCCCGAATCCAGGCGTCGTTTCGAATGCCGCTCCGGAGGGCTGCTCCTCGGCCGCCAGCAATTCCGCTTCGTATTCCGCGGGGGTCTTGATCTCGATCGACCAGCCGACGATGCGCGCCGCCAGCCGGACGTTCCTGCCGCCCATGCCGATGGCCAGCGGCTTCTGGTCCTCGCTCACCAGCACGAACACCGACTGGTTCTCCTCGTCGGGGAAGATGTGCTCGATCGGGATGTCCTTGGCCGGCTTGAGCGCGTTCTGGACCAGCTCCTCGAGCGAATCGCTCCACTCGATGATGTCGATCTTCTCCTGGCCGAGCTCGTCGGTGACGTTCCTGATGCGGGTGCCGCGCACGCCCAGGCAGGCGCCGATGCAGTCGACGCGCTCGTCCATCGAGTAGACCGCCACCTTGGAGCGGTAGCCGGGGTCGCGGGCGACCCGCATGACCCGGATCAGGCCCTCGGCGATCTCGGGGATCTCGACCTCGAACAGCTTCTTGACGAATTCATCGTCCTTGCGCGAGAGGATGATCACCACCCGCGAGCCCTCCTTGCGGACCTCCTTGATCAGGACCCGCAGGCGGTCGCCGACGTGCAGGCGCTCGGACTGGACCCGCTCCGAGCGGGGCAGGAGCGCCTCGATGCGGCCGGTGAGCTGGATGATGCCGTTGGGGCCCTCCAGCTTGTGGACCTGGCCGGAGACGATCGTGCCGACCTTGCTGGCGAATTGGGCGTGGGTCTTGTCGCGCTCAGCCTCGCGGATCTTCTGCATGAAGACCTGCTTGGTGGTCTGGGCGGCGATCCGGCCCAGGTCGACCGAATCGGGCACCTGCACCGAGCCGTCCACGGCCACCAGGGAGATCTCGCCGCTGCGGCGGTCGATCCGAACCTCGATGCCTTCCTCGACGTCCATGCGCTTGCGCGTGGCGGTGCTCAGCGCCTCTTCCAGGGCCAGGAACAGGATGTCCCGGTCCACTCCCCGTTCCCGGTGGATGGCGTCGATCATCCGCAGCACGTCGTCCTTGCGCATCGTTGTTCGTACCCTGTGACGGATTGGTTGAAGGAAGGGGGCCGCGAGGGCCTCCGAAGTCCAAAAAAAGGAGGTGTGCAGGACTCCTGCACACCCGGCCCATGGCTCCGGAGAGCCACGGAGGTCGGATCTCCGCAGGACCGGAAGCGGTCCAACACTACTTCACGGCGCGAGACCGCAAACTAGGACCCATAGAATAACCGTCCTGGCGATCCGGGCAAGGCATTCCGGCGGCGCCCTGGTAGATTGCAAGCTCCTTTGTCACCAGGAAATGGGCGAAAGCAGAAATCCGCGAACCGGCCAGGAAAACGGCCCTTCCCAGGCGCCCGCAGCGGAGCTGCGCGTGAACGGGGAGCGCCACCCCTGGCGCCCCGGCCTGACGGTCGCCGGCCTGCTCCTGGAGCGCGGGATCGTGGGCCCCGGGGTGGCGGTGGAGCGCAACCTCGAGGTGGTCCGGAGAGCTGAGCACGGGTCGCTCGAGCTCCAGCCCGGCGACCGGATCGAGATCGTGCGCCTGGTGGGCGGCGGCTAATCTATGGTCCGGGAACCCTCCTCATGCTGATTCAAGAAGCAGAACCCTTGCGGATCGGACCGCACACCTTTCGATCGCGGCTGCTGCTCGGCACCGGCAAGTACGCCAGCTACCAGCAGATGCGCGAGGCGCTCGAGCTGTCGGGGACCGAGTGCGTGACGGTGGCGGTGCGGCGGATCCCGGCCGACGAGGCGCCCGGCCAGCGCTTCCTCGACTACCTCGACCGCGTCCGCTTCACCCTGCTGCCCAACACCGCCGGCTGCTTCGACGCCGAGACCGCCGTGCGGGCGGCGCGGCTGGCGCGCGAGATGCTCGAGACCGACCTGGTGAAGCTCGAGGTGCTGGGGGACCAGAAGACCCTGCTGCCGGACCCCATCGCCACCTTGAAGGCCACCGAGATCCTGGTCGCCGACGGCTTCACGGTGATGGTCTACACCAGCGACGACGTCCGCCTGGCCAAGCACCTGGAGGACGCCGGCGCGACCGCCGTGATGCCCGCGGGCTCGCCGATCGGGAGCGGCCAGGGGATCCTGAACCCGCTGAACATCAGCTTGATCATCGAGGAGCTGTCGGTGCCGGTGATCGTCGACGCCGGCGTCGGCGCCGCCAGCGACGTCGCCGTGGCCATGGAGCTCGGCGCCGACGGGGTGCTGCTCAACACCGGCGTCGCCGGAGCGCGGGACCCGCTGCGCATGGCGCGGGCGATGAAGGCCGCCTGCGAGGCCGGCCGCGACTCCTTCCTCGCCGGCCGGATCCCGAAGAAGCGCTACGCGACGGCGAGCTCCCCCGCTGAGGGCGTCCTGGGCCTGCCGGTATGAGCCTGACGGCCGTCCTCCAGCTGCTGGCCTGGGCCGCGCTGGCCGCCGGCCTGTCCTTCGCCAGCGCCGTGGCCCTGGCCCGCTTCGCCGGCGCGCCGGCTCCGGTGATGCCGCTGCGGCGCCTGCGGGGCTGGGACCTGCCGATCGCCGGCATCCTGCTGTTCTTCGGCCAGGCCTTCGGCATGGGCTGGCTAGAGGGCCGGGGCGCCGAGCCGGGACTGCAGGAGCAGCTGCTGCTGGCGCTCGCTGCCGGCCTGGTGGCCTGGATCTACCTCGGCCTGCGCGAGGGCAGCTTGGCGCCGCGCCGCCAGCCGGTGAAGTGGCGCAAGGTCCGGGAGGTGCGCAACGTCCTCACCTGCTACGCCGTCGCCATGCCTGGTTTCCTGGCCCTGAGCCAGTTCAACGCCCGGCTGGTCCACGGCGTCACCGGCGCGGCGCCGGTGCAGGGCGTCGCCGCCGGCTGGCTGGAGCTGGAGCCGGGCCCCCTGGTCCTGGTCCTGGCCCTGGCGGTGCTGGTCCTGCCGCTGCTGGAGGAGGCGCTGTTCCGCGGCTACCTGTGGCGCTTCCTGGCCGGCCGCCGCGAGTTCGGGCCGCGCCGGGCGCTGGTGTTCGCGGCCCTGATCTTCGCCCTGGGGCACGACGCCCAGGTGTGGCTGCCGGCCCTCTACCTCGGCGGCCTGTTCGGCTGGGTCTACTGGCGCAGCGGCAAGCTCCGCTACGCGGTCCTGGCCCACGCCAGCCACAACGCCCTGGCCGCCGCGGTCACCGTCCTCCTGCCTCAAGCCAGCCATGCCGCCTCCTGAGTTCCCCCTGCCGGCCCGCGGACTGATGAGCCGGTCGCCGTCCGGCGCCTACGTCGCCCGCGGCGCGGTCGTGACCGGCCAGGTCGAGCTCGGCGAGGACGTCAGCGTCTGGTTCGGCTGCGTCATCCGCGGCGACGACGCGCCGATCCGGATCGGCCCGCGCACCAACGTCCAGGACGGCTGTGTGATCCACTGCGACACCGGCGCGCCCCAGACCATCGGCGCCGGCTGCACCATCGGCCACGGCGCTATCCTGCACGGCGTCGAGGTCGGCGACGGCGTGCTCATCGGCATGGGGGCGACGGTGCTCGGCGGCGCCCGCATCGGCGACGGCGCGGTGATCGCGGCCGGGGCGCTGGTGCGCGAGAACGCCGTCGTTCCGCCGCGGGCCTTGATGGCCGGGGTGCCGGCGCGCTTCGTGCGCACGGCCAGCGCCAAGGAGGTGGGGCGCGTGGGGCACCCGATCCAC
>JACNJP010000311.1 GCA_014382465.1 Planctomycetota bacterium | reverse complement strand
GGGTCGGGCGGGGTGGGGGCCACGGGCCGGCGGGGGGTGAGTCGGGGCGCCGACCCGGACGGACCAAAGCCGGTGGCCACCCGGGTGGGGCTGGCGCTGGCCGCGGAGTTCGCGGCCGGCGGGTCGCCGCTGCTCGACGCGGCCACCGTGTATCTCGTCCCGCTGGCCAACCCCGACGCCGCCGCCCGGGCCCTGCGCGGAGAGGCCGCCTGGCGCGGCCGGCCGGTCGACGAGGACCGCGACGGCCGCCTCGACGAGGACCCCGCCGAGGACCTCGACGGCGACGGCCTGGCGCTGCAGATGCGCGTCCCCGATCCGACCGGCGCGTGGCTCGCCGACCCCGAGGACCCGCGGGCGATGCGCGAGCCCGACGCGGCCGAGGGCGAGCGCGGCGGCTTCCTGCTCCACTCCGAGGGCGTCGACGAGGACGGCGACCGGGCCTACAACGAGGACGGGCCCGGCGGCGTCCGCCTCGAGGCCAACTGGCCGCACCGCTGGCGCGAGCACGCGGCGGACGCCGGCGCCTTCCCGCTGAGCGAGGGGCCGGCCAAGGCCCTGGCGGACTTCATCCTCGAGCGGCCGAACATCGCCGTGGTGATCGTGCTGGGCCGGGAGGACGGCCTCGCCGACCCGCCGAAGGGCCAGGACTCCAGCGACAAGGACTCCACCGAACCGCGCGAGGGCGACGCCCGGCTGCTGAAGCTGCTGGGCGAGCGCCTGCACGCCGGCGACGACCCGAAGCCGCGCAGCGCCGACCACGGCGCCGGCAACTTCGCCGACTGGTGCTACTTCCAGGCCGGGCGGCTGGTGCTGGAGAGCGCGCTGTGGTCCCCGCCGCTCGAAGGCAAGGACCTGGACGACGAGGTCAAGCTGCTGCGGTGGAACGACGCCGTCTACGACGGCGCCGGCTTCGTCGACTGGTCGCCCTTCGAGCACCCGCAGCTCGGAGCGGTCGAGATCGGCGGCTGGCGGCCGCTGGCGCGCGAGAATCCGCCGATGGAGCAGATCCCGGCCCTGGTGGAGCGCTGGAGCGGCTTCCTCGGCTCGCTGGCGGCCGACCTGCCGCGGCTGGAGTGGCGCAAGCTTGAGGTCCGCGACCTCGGCGAGGGCCTGCGCGAGGCGCGCGTCACCCTGCTCAACGACCGGCTGCTGCCGACCATGGGCGAGATGGGCGCGGCGACGCGGACCCTGCTGCCGGTGATGGTGCGGCTCGAGCTGCCGGAGGGCGGCGCCCTGCTAGGCGGGCTCGAGCGCCAATCGGTGACGCGCTTGGAGGGCCACGGCGGCCATCAGGAATTCCGATGGCTCTTCCAGCTGCCGGCCGGCTCCGATCCGGCGGTGGTGGTGGCCGAGTCACAGACCGCGGGGAGGGCGCAGATCGCCCTGGAGGTGCAGGGATGAGCTACAAGATCCAATTGACGCTGGCGGCCCTCTGCGCCGGGACCCTGATCACCGGACCCGCGCACGGACAGGACGCCGGCGGCGCCTGGGAGCCGAAGGTCGAGATCCCGTGGAACCGCTACTACCGCCACGCCGAGCTCAACGGCTGGATGGAGGAGCTGCGTGCCGCCTACCCGGACTTCGTGTCGATCCAGGAGATCGGCCGCAGCTACGAGGGCCGGCCGATGATGCTGATGACGCTCACCAACTCCGCCACCGGCGCCGACGCCGACAAGGCGGCGATGTGGGTCGACGGCAACGTCCACGGCAACGAGGTCCAGGGCGGCGAGGCGGCGGTCTACCTGGCCTGGTGGCTGCTCGAGCACTACCAGGACAACGAGCGCGCCCGCGGGCTGCTCGATTCGCGCGCCTTCTACATCCTGCCGTCGCAGAACCCGGACGGCCGCGACCACTGGTTCGACGCCCCGAACACCGGCTCGAGCTCGCGCAGCGGCAAGAAGCCGCTCGACAACGACCGCGACGGCCTGTTCGACGAGGACGGTTACGACGACCTCGACGGCGACGGCGAGATCGGCTCGATGCGCAAGAAGGTGGCCCCCGGCGAGGGCGACTACTACCTCGACCCCGACGACCCTCGGATCACCATCCCGGTGCGCGGCAGCGACAAGCAGGGCGACTACCTGATGCTCGGCTCCGAGGGCATCGACAACGACGGCGACGGCCGCACCAACGAGGATGGCCCCGGCGGCTACGACATGAACCGCAACTGGCCGTCGGACTGGCAGCCCAACCACATCCAGCGCGGCGCCGGCGACTACCCCTTCAGCTACCCCGAGACCCGCGCCATCGGCGAGTTCATCCTGGCGCACCCGAACATCGCCGCGGTCCAAAGCTTCCACAATTCGGGCGGCATGATCCTGCGCGGGCCGGGCGACGAGTCGGTCGGCCCGTATCCGTCGTCGGACGTGCGCGCCTACGACGCGCTCGGCGAGGAGGGCGAGATCATCCTGCCCTTCTACCGCTACATGATCCTGTGGGACGACCTCTACACGGTCCACGGCGGCTTCGTCAACTGGACCTACGAGGGGCTGGGGATCTTCTCCTTCACCAACGAGCTGTGGGCCAGCCCGCAGTACTACGGCGGCGAGCGCGAGCGCACCGGCGAGAACTGGTTCGCGCAGAGCCGCAAGAACCAGCTCGACTGGAACGACTCGGTGATGCTCGGCGACTTGTGGATCGACTGGCACGAGGTCGAGCACCCGCTCTACGGCACGGTCGAGGTCGGCGGCTTCAAGCGCCAGCACGGGCGGGTGGCGCCGAGCTTCATGATCGAGGAGATGCTGCACCGCAACGCGCTGTTCTGCGCCCGCCACGCCGAGGAGATCGCCGAGGTCGAGATCGAGAGCGCGGTCGCGACGCCGATCGGCGACGGCCTGCGGCGGGTGGTGGTGACGCTGGTCAACGACAAGGTGATGCCGAGCCGCTCGGCCTGGGCCGGGCAGAAGGGCATCGGCGTCCCCGACCGCGTGACGCTGACCGGCAGCGGGATCGAGGTGATCGCCGGCGGCGTGCTGACCGATCCGTGGCGTCCGGAGACCTTCCGCATGGTCGAGCACGAGCCGCACCGCATCCGGCTGGAGGAGGGCGTCCCCGGCAAGGGCCGCGTCAGGTTGCAGTGGATCGTCCGCGGCGGCGGCGACCTGCAGGTCCGCTACCAGGCGGAGAAGGCCGACGACCGGGAAGCGGCGGTGTCCGCCGCCGGCGGCTGATTTCTCCGGCCTGGCGCGGATCGCGCCGGTTCGACGTCCGCTGGGACGGCCGCTCCCCACAAGTGGTCCTGCCGGTCGACGATTAATCGATGTCTGACCCCGGTTGGAGCGGCTCCATCCCCGACTCGCCGCCGTACTGGGGCAGGTCGTCGTGGATCGGGAACCAGTCCGGCGCGCGGTCGGCGTAGGCGTGGCCGCTGGGGAGCGGCTCGATCGGGTCGTCGAGGTTGGCCACCGCGACGTGCATCTCCCCGGCCCAGCGGGGCGAGGAGAACAGCAGCGTGCTGCCGCAGGTGCCGCAGAAGCTGCGGGTGGCCTCGGTCTCGGTGCGGTAGTGGCGGAGCGAGCCCTCCCCCGCCGTGATCCGGAATCGCGCCTCGGGGAAGCCGGCCCAGGTGACCGCCCCGGCGCCGTGCGCCCGGCGGCAATTGAGGCAGTGGCAGTGGGCCACGAACTTGGCCGGCGCGTCCGCCTCGAAGCGGACCGCGCCGCAGGAACAGGAGCCGCGGAAGGTGGTCATGGGGCAGCAAGGGAGCGGGGTCGGACGCCCAGTCTAATGGGCGTCCGACCCCTTCATTCCTCCAAACTCCCGCCCTAGTAGGTCTCGCCGTAGTGGTTGTAGCCGTGGCACTTGAGCGAGCACTTGCCGTCGTGGAAGCCGTTGCGGATGAACTCCAGCTGGCCGAGGGCGTTGGGCGTCACCATGTCGGTGCGGAAGTTCACCAAGCCGGTGCCCGGGAGGTTCGGCGCGGTGCCGGCCATGCCGTGGCCGTCGTGGCAGGCGGAGCAGGGCGTCATGTAGTCGGTGACGTGGACGTCGTGCTTGAACGAGTAATTCCGCAGGATCGACAGCCGGTCGTGGCAGGAGTAGCACAGGGCGTAGGCCTCGGCGCTCTCCACAACGTACGGGTCGGTGTCGTAGCGCGCCTTGAGCGGGAAGGGCTGCTCGGAGCCGTGCGGCCCGCCGCTGCCGGCGTCGCCGGCGTGGCAGTCCTCGCAGCGCATGACGCTGTTGACGGTCCACGGCGGCTTCAGGCTGGGCATGTTCTGGCTGCGGCCCGGACCCTGGATCGGGTGGAACGAGGAGGCGTTCACCAAGTCGAATTCGACCGCCAGGTCGGTCTCGTTCTCGACCCGAGGGAACGGCGCGGTGGGGGTCGCGGCCGCTCCGCTGTGGCACTTGAAGCACACCTCGTAGCCGTTGGCGGCCTCGGCGACCGCCGCTCCGCCGGCGTCCACTCCCGACACCCCGAGCATGCCGCCCGGGGTCGCCGGCGCCGCGGCGACCAGGTCGGCGTTGGCGGCGTGGGGGTTGTGGCAGTCGGCGCACTCGACGTGCCGGGGCATGCCGAGCGGATCCTCGCCCAGCTCGTGGACCAGGCTGCCAACCTCCACCGGGTGGTGGAAGGCCTTCTGGAAGTCGCTCCAGATGTCCGAGGCGCCGCCCGCCGGCGAGTGGCAGTCGAAGCAGAGGTCCTCCTCGACCGCGGCCAGCATCTGCGGGTTGACGCCGCCGTGGCCGTTGGCGTGGCAGTCCAGGCACGCGGCGCCCACCGGGTCGAGGGCGTGCTTGGCGTTCACCCAGTGCTGATCGACGTCCGCCGGCGGCCGCAGGGAGCTGAAGGGGGCGAGCTCGCCGCCCTTGCCGTCGGCGTCGTGGCAGCCGGCGCAGAACTCGGAGACCATGCCTCCCGGCTGACCGGTGAAGCGGTGGGACGCTCCCCCGTCCGGGTCGGCCAGCAGGACCTCGGGATCGGGGTTCAGCATGTGGCTGCCCTGGTCGTGGCAGACCGTGCAGTCAGCCGCCTCCACCGACTCCGAGCCCGAGAGGTCGTCGACGTGGTGGAAGGGCTTGACGAAGTCGCCCTTGCCGTCGCCGTTGCTCTCGACGATCTGCCGCCGGTAGCCCTGGCCGGGAGGCTGCTCATAGGCGTGGCAGCCGGTGCACTCGCCGCCGGTCGGCCGGAAGCCGTCGGCGTGCGGGTGGCACATGCGGCAGTCCAACGCCGTGTTGTGGTTGTGGTTGCCGGAGGGGTTGTTGCGGTGGTAGTTGGTCGCTGTGTGGCAGACTTCGCAGACGCCGTCGTAGACCGCGTCGCCGTCGGCGAAGGAATTCGGGCCGCTCGGCGCCAGCAGCTTGACCAGCATGTCGCCGCTGTTGGGCGTGGCGACCTCGGTCTTCACCAGCCGGGAGAAGGTCGAGCCGTGGACCGCCGCCTGCTCCTGCGTGTGCGGGTTGTGGCAGACGGTGCAGGAGATCTCCTGGCCGCCCGGGCTGTGGGTCTCGACCGGGGCCACGCCGAGCGGGTTGTGGCAGGACATGCACAGGTTGATCGCGCCGGCCACGTTGGTGAAGTGGGCGCCGGGCGCGTTGTGCAGCACGTGGCAGGACAGGCAGTTGATCCCGTTGCTGGAGTCGTGCGGCGGATCCTGCGCCGACAGGGAAGCGGTCAGGATCGGCGTCAGGAGGAGGACGAGGGCGAGGCGAGTCATTCTGTTGTCCTCCATCACGGCACCATGGGGAAGATCTCGACCTCGAAGTCGCCGGAGTCGGTCACCCAGACCCGGCCGTCCTTGGGACTGACCCAGACCGCCAGTGGGTTTCGCATCAGCCCGTCTCCGCTCCCGAATTCGCCGCGGACCGCGAGCAGGGCGCCGGTCGGGGAGTAGACCTGGACCTGGTCGAGGAAGGCGTCGACGACGTAGACCCGGCCAAGCGGGTCGATCGAGATGCCGGTGGGCCGGACCGTCTGGCCGGGCTGGCTGCCGAAGGCGGTGAAGGACCCCGAGGGCAGGCCGGCGCCGTCAAAGGCCTCGACGCTGCCGAGGATCAGGTCGCCGACCAGCAGGCCGCCGTCCGCCCGCACCGCGAGCCCGGCGGGCTGCCGCAGCACGCCGTCCCCCACCCGCCCGACCTCTTTCAAGGTATGGGGATCGAAGGCCCGGATCTCGGCCCGGCCGGCGTCGAGGACGTAGATCCGGCCGTCCACCGGAGACACGGCGATGTCGGTGGGGCGGCTGAAATCCTGCCGCCCGTTGCCGAGCCATCCCTTGGGGCTGCCCTGGAGGTCGAAGACCCGGACCGCCCCGTGGCCGCCGAGCCCGACGTAGATCCGGCCGTTGCCGACTCCGAGCCCGAGGGGGCGTGGCAGGCCGCTGAATTCCTTCAGGACCTGGCCGGCGCCGTCCAGCACCCGGACCGCGTTCTCGCTCGGGAAGCTCACCGCGATGCGGTCGCCCGCGGCGGCGGAGAGTCCGATGACTCTCGCCGGGGGGCTGAGGAAGGAGCTGGAGCCAGGAAGGGGCTGGGAACCTGCGGGATCAAGCCCGAGGAGGCAGAGGAGGAGGGGGACGTATAGGGCGGTGGAGGGCATTTCGGAAGCCTTGAGGCCAGCGTCTACGGGAAGCACCGTCTCCTTGGAAACAGTACCTAGATCCCAATAAACCAGGGACCTTGGAAACGAAGACTGAAAACCGTGAATCTCTGCCGCCCGGAGCCCGCCGAGGGCGCTTCCTCAGTTGGATGCGTAGGCCCTCTTCCGGTCGCGGCGGCGAGCCAATTCGCTGGTGTAACGGCGCCCAAGCGAGTCGGCGTGACGTTCGGCCCAGTCGGTCAGCCGGGTGCGGCCGGCCGGCAGCGAGTCGGTCACGAGCAGGTCGGACATCAGGCCGGCGACCTCGTCGCGGGTAAGGATGACGTCCCCGACGATCCCGCCGAGGAGCCGGGTGAGCTGCCACGCCGGCCACGCCGGCATCGAGACGATTCGCCGGCGGCGGCCGATGATGCGGCCGATCTCCACCACCAGCTCGCGGTAGCTGAAGGTCTGGGGGCCGATGGCGTCGATCACCAGGTTCTGGCCGGTCCTCCCCTGCTCCACCGCCAGCTCGGCCAGGTCGTCGACGTAGATCGGCTGCAGCCGGTAGCTGCCGTCGCCGAAGATCCCGAATACCGGCAGCCGGCGCAGGCCCCAGGCGATGTTGTTGACCAGGATGTCCTCCTTGCCGAACAGCACCGCCGGCCGCAGGATCGCGTAGGACAGGCCGGATTCGCGCAGCGCGCGCTCGAGCCGCGCCTTGCCGGCGAAGTACGGGAGGTCGGAGTCCTCGGACGGGTTGGTGATGCTGACGTGGACCACCCGGCGGACCCCGGCCGCGCACGCGGCCTCGAACAGCTTCAGGGTGTTCTCGACGGCCCCGCCGTGGTGGAAGTCGTCGTGGTCGAAGCGCACCCAGTAGGTGTTGTAGAGCACGTCCGCCCCGCGCAGGTGGGAGGCGAGGGCCGGCGGGTCGTCCCAGTCGAAGGGCCGGGCCTCGATCCGCCCGCCGAAGGGGTTCTTCCGGTCCAGCGAGTGGGTCAGGGTGCGGACCCGGACGCCCTCGGCGAGCAGGCGCTCGGCGATGTAGCGCCCGGAGTAGCCGAAGGCGCCGGTGACGACGTGCAGGGGGGCGGGATGACTCAATCGCTCGCCCAGGCGTGGAACAACCGGCCGCCGGGGCCCGAGATCCAGGCGGCGTCGGTAGTGCGGTCGTAGCTGATGCTGTGGCCGCCGTGGAGGAGGGCGTCCCGGTGCTCCGAGTTGAGGTCGAGATAGTCGATCCCGTTCGGCCCGACCGCGAGCAGGACGCCAGGGCGGCAGGCGGTCACTCCAGAGCGGTAGCCGCCGAGGGGCTCGTCGGCCGCCCGCCAGCTGCGGCCGCCGTCCAAGGTCAGCGCCAGCGTGCCCTCCTTCTGGTCCGGCCGCTCGTAATCGCCGCCGACCGCGACGCCGCGAAAGCGGCTGACGAAGGCGATCCCGAAGGCGCCGGCCGAAGGACTGCCCTGGGCCAGGGGCAGCGGCGAGACCTCCCAGCTCTTGCCGCCGTCCTCGGTGCGAAAGGCCCGCGCGACGGATCCGCCGGTCACGAACCAGGCGTGCTCGATGCCATGGGTGGTGATGCCGGCGCCGCTGGCAGCGAAGGCGTGCTCGCCCGGCTGCGCCGGGGGCAGATCGCGCGCGCGCACCCGGCGCCAGCTCCGGCCGCCGTCGCGGGTGGTCCAGACCGAGAAGCAGCCGTCCACCGGATCGCCGTAGAGCACGCCGCGGCTGGGAGTCCAGAAGGCGATGCCGTCGAAGAAGCCGTCAGCGTCGGGATTGCGCAGCGTCTCGGTCCAGGTCAGGCCGCCGTCCTCGGTGCGGTAGACGCGCGAGGCCTCGCCCGGCCCCGAGGCCAGGATCACGGCCCGGCGGGCGTCGAAGGCCTCGATGTCCCGGAAATCGAGCTCCTCCGCGCCTGGGACCTGGATTTGCTTCCAGACCGCGCCGCCGTCGGTCGAACGCAGCACGGTTCCACCGCTGCCGCTGGCCCAGACGCTCGAGTCCGACGCCGCGCTGATGCCCCGCAGCGAGGCCTCGCTGGGCCCCTGGAAAGCCTGGTCCTCTGGAACCCTCACGCCCTTGTAGGGGCAGGAGGCCGCGAGCAGGCCCACGATCAGGAGATCCGTCAGGCGGTTCATGGTGAGAAGCGGAGAAGGAGCCTGGTCGATCTTGCAACAACCCGCTCAGCAGGAGAAGGCAAATCCCCGCGGGGAATCCGGCCCCCTTCGGTGGACCTGGACGATTCTCATCCTCAATGAGCGCCGAGCTTTGGGACGACCTCTTGGGCCTGCCCGCAGTGAGGAGGCCCTTTGAAGCCTAAGTGACTGCCTGACAAGGATGTTCGGAGGCTTCCTCCCGACCGCAGGTCCACCGAATGGGGCCAGATTCCCGGCTGGGTCAAGGCCGGAAGCCGATCTCGATCAGCAGCGGCAGGTGGTCGGAGCCCACCTCCGGGCCCAGCCGGCGCTCGGCGACGACCAGGCCCGAGCTGTGCACGGCGTGGTCGATCGGCAGGCGCAGGAAGCTCGGCAGGAAGGATGGCCAGCTCCCCTGCATTCCCCGGCCCACCAGGCTGTCCTCCAACTCGGCGTCCCGGAGCAGCCCGCGGAACCGGCTGCTCCAGGGCGTCGAGTTGAAATCGCCCAGGACGAGGGTCTCCCGGCCGAGCGCCCGCTGGCCCAGGGCCCAGTCGGCGGCGAAGCGGAAGTCCCGCTCCTGCCCGCGTGACTCGAACCAGCTGATGGGCCGGGTGGCGTGGAAGCTGAGGACCGCGAGCCCCCTCCCACCGGCCTCCAGGACCAGCTCCATCACCGGCCGTTCGCCGATGGTTTGGGTCATTTGGAGGATGCTGGAATCCACCAAGCGCCACTCCTGCCGAGCTTCCACCGGGAGCAAGAGGGCGGTCCCGGTGGGATGGACCTGCGGATCGCACAACTCCAGCCGATACCGCCGACAGACCTGCTGCACCCGCTTCCTCCACACCGGCGTGAACTCATGCAGGAGCACCAGGTCGCGGTCCAGGCCCTCCACCCACTCCAGCAGCCGGTCCGGATCCGGGTGCTGGACGTGCAGGTTGGCGTGGAGGACGCGGAGCCGGGGCCCGGCGATCGGCTCCGAAGCTCCGCCCAAGGGCAGCAGCGGAAATAAGAGCAACCCATTGGCCGCCACGGCCGCCACCCAGAAGGCCGCCCAGCGCCACCGGCGCGCCAGGACCGCCAGGACCACCGCCGCCGCCAGCGCCATGCCGTAATGCGGACGCAAGTGCTCCCAGAGGTGGAAGCGCCACCAGAATTCACCGAGGTAGGCCAGCAGGCTGGGAACCAGGGCGAAGAAGGCGATGCCGTTGGCGACGGTGGACAGGGTCTTCATGGATCGCACCGGTAGGTCGACGCCAGCAGCGGCTTCCGGTCCGCGGGCCCGGACTCCTCGGGCTTCTCCGCCAGAAAGTATGGCCGAGCAGCAGGCGGATCTACAATCGAATGCGGCTCTTCACCCCGCGCCGGCTTCATCCAATCCGTCCCCTTCCGATCATGGTCCAACTCGCAAACCCGACCGGCTGTCCCGATTGTGGATCGGGCCAGGTCGCGCGCATCCTCTACGGGACCATCTTCGACGAGATCTCCCTCGAGCGGGAGCTCGCCGCCGGCCGGGCCGTGCTCGGCGGCAGCTGGGTCAAGCACGCCCCGAAGTGGGAGTGCCAGGGCTGCAACCACCGCTGGGGAGGCGCCCCCGCCACCGAGAAGGCGCTGCTCATCCACCGGGACCGCCCGACTCTGCGCCGCAAGATCCTCGACCTGCTCGGCGAGCAGAACTGAGCGCCTCACTCGACGGCCACCCACCAGGCGCGCTCGGATTCGAGCAGGCCTTCCTCGTCCCGGAGGACCCAGGGGTACCGCTCCCGCGGCATCCGGGTGTCGTCGAGGGCCCGCGCCACCACCCGGTAGAGGCCCGGCTGCCAGTCCTCGGGGTCGAAGCGGAAGCGGTGCAGCCCCTTGGCGTTGCCGCGGGTCTGCTCCAGCGGCTCCTGCTCCAGCGGGCTCAGCGGTCCGCGGCGCCCGCGGTCGCCCGGGGCGTATCGGCGCTCCCGCGAACGCGGCTCGGGCGGGGCCTGCTCCTCCGGCAGGACCCACCAGCGCACCTCGAGGTCGTGCTCCTCGGGCTGCATCACCGTGAGCTCGAACTCGAGCGGGCCCGGCGCCGGCAGCGGCTGGGGGCCGTCGTCCGAGCGCCTCAGGGGCTGGGCCTCCGGCGAGCAGCCGTCGATCGGGTCGACGAGGGAGTAGATCCGCAGGACCAGGGCTTCGCGGCAGACGACGCAGAATTCGCGGCCGTTCTGCATCGCGCAGCCCTTCACGGTCGGCTTGAAGGCGCCCTTGGCGCGGCCGGCGGCGCCCTCGTAGACGCCGACGCCCTTGACCCCGGCGTCGATCCAGTGCTTCCAAGGCGCGCGCTCGGGGCTCGGGTCGCTGCTGACGTTGACGCTGTTGCGCGGGTCGCCGGTGTAGCCGACGTCGTCCGAGTACTCGTCGCCGAGGCCGCCGAAGGCGTGCCCCCACTCGTGGATCAGGGTGTCGCTCTCGGGCCGGCCGGGGATCGTGGCGACGCCGCCGCCGCCGGTGCCGGGGGCGGTGCCACGGACGAAGACGATCGCCAGGCGGTCGTGCTCGGGCATCTCGTCCAGCATGGCCATCACCCGCTCGCGGTCGACCGAGACGTTGCCGCCGCTGCGCTTGTTGGTGTTGGCGCTGCCGAGCGCGGTGTCGAAGTCGCGGCCGTAGCCGTCTATGCCGCCCTCGGCGCTGAAGACGTTGGCGCGCAGGAAGTTGTGGTAGCGGGAGTACTCGCCGAAGACCTCGTGGCGCTCGAACAGGTCGGGCACGTACTTGGCGTAGCGGTCGAGCGAGTCCTGCTTGCTGATCTCGTAGCCGTCCCCCATCACCACCACGTCGACCCGGTTGGCCGACGGGCCGTTGCGGCGCAGCTCGCCCCAGCCGATGCAGCCGTTTGCGGAGCCGACGCGGCGCTCGTCGACCTGGCCCGCCGGCGTTCCGGCGGCGCGGCGGCGCGTGTTGCGGCAGTTCTTCCCCGCTGCCTGGTGCT
>JACNJP010000231.1 GCA_014382465.1 Planctomycetota bacterium | reverse complement strand
GGCGGCGTAGGCCTCGCGCAGCTGCTCGACCGGGATGACCAGCTTCTGCACCACGCCCTCGGCGGTGGCAACGCAGCCCTTGTCGGTGATCGGGAAGACCATCTCGCCGTCGTTGACCTTGAAGCGGATCTTCTGGAAGTCCTCGGTGCCGGCGATGTCCATCCAGCAGCCGCGGTGTTCGCAGACGGCGACGACGGTGCCGCGCACCTGCACGGTCTTGCCTTCGTAGGCGTCCCAGCCGGCCAGCAGGGAGGAGATCGGCGTGGCGGTGGTCAGGGTGAGGGCGGCGCCGTAGGCGGTCTCCTCGGCGGGGGCGGCCGGCGGCGCGGCGGCGCGGCCGGCGGCGACCACGACGTCGGCCTGGGCGGCCATGGCCAGGACCTGGGAGGCGCAGACCTCCTCGCCGGAGCAGCCGGCCTCGGCGCCGGCGCCGGCGTGGTCGTGTTCCGGAGCGGCGGCGGCCTGCTTGCTGGGGCAGTCGGCCTCCATCGAGCAGCCGGCTTCCATCGCGCAGCCGCCGGCCGCGTCATGGTCGCCGGAGCAGGCGGCGTCGCCGGCAGGGGCGCCGGCAGCGGTGAGGGTCACGCCGGCAGCGGCCGTCGACTCCTTCTCGCCGAAGCAGGCGGGCAGGAGCAGGGCGGCGCAGAGGATCCACGGAAAGTGAGGGCACTTCATTGCCCTGAATACTCCATCCAGGGACCGAAACAAGGCCTTGCGGGCGAAACTGTGCCTAAATGGGAAAGAAGGAAGATGGAAAGTGGCTTGGGGCGGGTGCCAGGACCTGGATCCGCTCGTCGAGGGTGGGGTGAGGGAAGTCCAGCGCCCGCGCGTGGAGGGCGATGCTGCGGTCGGGCAGGGGGACGGGGGCGCCGTACTTCAGGTCGCCGAGCAGCGGCGCCCCCAGGCCGGCGCAGGCCAGACGGAGCTGGTGGGAGCGGCCCGTGAGCGGTTCGAGCTCGAAGGCGACGCGGCGGCCGTCGCGGCCGAGGATCCGCCAGCGGGTGCGGGCGAATCTGGCGCCGGGGGTGTCCGGAGGGACGACGCGGACCTGGTTGCGATCGCGGTCCTTCAGCAGCCATTCCTCGCGCACGCCGAAGCCGGGCAGGGATGGGGCGGTCGGGGCCAACTCCCCCACCGCCCAGTAGGTCTTCTGGACGTCGCCCCTGCGCCAGGCGTCGGACAGGCGGGAGGCCGCCTTGGTGGTGCGGGCGAACAGGGTCACGCCGCTGACCGGGCGGTCGAGTCGGTGCACGATGGCCAGGAACACCTTCCCGGGCTTGTCGAGCTCCCGCTTGAGCCAGCCCTGCCATTGCTGCTGGAGCGATTCGTCGCCGCTGGCGTCCTCCTGGACCGGGATGCCGGCGGGCTTGGCGACCGCCAGCAGGTGGTTGTCCAGGAGGAGTGGCTTCACAGGCGGCGCGGCGGGCGGAGAAACCCTACGGATGAGCCTGACACCATCGGGCCACGAAGCCGCAGGGGAGCAGGCGGGGGGAGGCGGCCTCGGGCAGGGCGAGCTGGGCGACCTGGGTCTGGCCACCCCAGCCGGCCAGCAGGTTGTGGAAGGCCAAGGGGGAGTAGTCGATGGCGTAGGCGGACAGCAGCAGGAAGGAGGGCGTGGACGGCTCGAGGAGCTGGCGGCAGGTCTCGAGCAACGGGGCGATGTCGGCGCCGAAGTGCCACTTCTCGCCCTTGGGACCCCGCCCGTAGGCCGGCGGGTCGAGCAGGACGCCGTGGTAGGTGTTGCCGCGCCGGAGCTCGCGGGCGGCGAATTTGGCGGCGTCCTCGAGCAGCCAGCGGACCGCCTGGTCAGGCAGGCCGGAGAGGCGAGCGTTGGCGGCTGCCCAGTCGAGGCTGGTCTTCGAGGCGTCGACGCGGGTGACCTGCCAGCCAGCCTTGGCGGCGAAGATGGAGGCCACGCCGGTATAGGCGAAGAGGTTGAGCAGGCGCGGCGCAGCGGCCCCGGCCGATTCCAGGGCGGCGCGGCGCTGCTCGACCCAGAGCCAGTTGGCCGCCTGCTCGGGGAACAAGCCGACGTGCTTGAAGGGCGTCGGCTGGATCCGGACCCGGCAGCCGCGCGGCAGACCGGGGAGGTCCAGGGGCAGCTCCCAGGACTCCGGCGGCCGCTCCCCCGGACCCGCCACCCAGTGGCCGCCGCGGTCCGATTCGCGCTCGAAGCGAAGCGAGGCGGCGTCCCAGTCTTGGGGTCCCTTTCTCGGCTGCCACAAGGACTGGGGGTCGGGCCGCCGCAAGGTCCAGTCACCGAAGCGCTCCAGCTTCTCGCCGCCGCCGGAGTCGAGCAGGGCGTGGCCGGGGAGCCCTGGGTGTTCGAGGACCTCGAAGTTCACGAAGCCAGGATACCGACGCGGGAATCCGGCCCCTTTGAGTGGCCCTGGTCCGATTCCATCTGTGGCCACTGCGGGAGGATCGGAGGTCCTTGGTCGCCCAGACGCGGGGAGAAGGTCTCCCGAGAGCGCAACTTCCGTCCTACAAGGGCCCTCGGATTGGGCGGCTTGGACAGAGGGCCAGGGAACTGGGCCAGATTCTCGGGCTCGACCCGCGGTCGCGGTACGATCACCCCTCCGAATCCGTCCCGAACCCACCATGACGATCGTCTTCGTACCCAAGGAGAGCGCCCCCGGGGAGACCCGCGTGGCCGCCACCCCTGAGACCGTGGCCAAGCTGGTCAAACAGGGTCTCGAACCCCTGGTCGAGCGCGGCGCGGGCGCGGCCTCCTGGATCTCCGACGAGCAGTACGCCGAGTCGGGAGCCAGGCTGGTCGACGCCGGCGAGGGCTACGGCCAGGGCGACCTCGTCCTGAAGGTCGCCGCCCCCAGCGCCGAGGAGGCCTGCCGCATCAAGCGCGGCGCGGTGCTCATCTCGCACCTGTCCCCGACGCAGAACCTGGAGGTGGTGGAGGCGCTCCGCGACGGCGGCGTCACCGCCTTCGTCATGGAGCTGGTGCCGCGCACGACCAAGGCCCAGACCATGGACGCGCTCAGCTCGCAGGCCAACATCGGCGGCTACAAGGCGGTGCTCCTGGCGGCCGCCACGCTGCCGAAGTACTTCCCGCTGCTGATGACCGCCGCCGGCACCGTCAAGCCGGCCAAGGTGGTGATCTTCGGCGTCGGCGTCGCCGGCCTGCAGGCCATCGCCACCGCCAAGCGCATCGGCGCGGTGGTGTGGGCGACCGACATCCGGCCCGAGGTCAAGGAGCAGGTCGAGTCCCTCGGCGGCAAGTTCATCGAGGTCGCGCCCGACGCCGGCCAGACTGAGCCGAGCGTCTACGCCAAGGAGGCCTCGGAGGACTACAAGAAGCGCCAGGCCGAGGCGGTGGCGAAGCACGTCGCCGAGGCCGACGTCGTCATCACCACCGCGCTGATCCCCGGCCGCAAGGCGCCGCTGCTGATCACCGAGGACATGGTGAGGTCGATGAGGCCGGGCTCGGTGATCGTCGACATGGCGGTGTCGCAGGGCGGCAACTGCGCCGTCTCGAGGTGCGGCGAGGACGTCGAGGTCCACGGCGTCAAGGTCATCGGCCACCCGAACCTGCCGGCGACCGTGCCGGTGCACGCCAGCCAGCTCTACGCCCGCAACGTGCTCGACGTCGTCAAGCACCTCGTCCCCGACAAGGAGAACGAGAACCGCGAGCTCCGCCTCGACTTCGAGGACGAGGTCACCGCCGGCTCGATCGCCGTGCACGCCGGCGAGGTCCGCCACGCCATGACCGCCGAGGCTCTCCAGCAGCGAGGAGGCAGCTGATGCTCCTGATCCTGTTCCTGTTCGTCTTCATGCTGGCGATCTTCGTCGGCTTCGAGATCATCGCCAAGGTGCCGCAGAAGCTGCACACGCCGCTGATGTCTGGCGCCAACGCCATCTCGGGCATCACCATCGTCGGCGCGCTGACCTGCGCCCACGCGGACTACGGCTTCCTGGCGCAGGCGCTCGGCTTCATCGCCATCGTCACCGCCACCGTCAACGTCTTCGGCGGCTTCGTGGTCACGGACCGGATGCTGGCGATGTTCGGCGGCAAGAAGCGGCGGAAGTAGGGAGGATCCACGATGCACGACTTCGCGAAAGTCCTCTACCTGCTGGCGACGGCGCTGTTCATCCTCGGGATCAAGCAGCTGTCGAAGGTCAGCACCGCCCGCCGCGGCAACGCCATCGCCGGCCTCGGCATGCTGCTGGCGATCGTCACGACGCTGGTGGCCCCCGGCGAGTCCGACCGGGCGATCCAGCTGAGCTGGCCGCTGGTGGTGGCCGGCATCCTGATCGGCGGCGTGCTCGGCACCTGGATGGCCAAGCGGGTCGAGATGACCGGCATGCCCGAGATGGTGGCGCTGTTCAACGGCTTCGGCGGACTGGCCTCGCTGCTGGTGGCGCTGTCGGTGTTCTGGGGCGACTACCTCGGCAGCGCGTCCTTCTCCGGGACCGCGGTGGCGAAGCTGCCGGAGGTCTCGCTCGGCCTGACCGGCCCGGTGGTGTGGGCGGTGGCCGTGATCCTGTCGATCCTGGTCGGCGGCGTCACGCTGACCGGCTCGCTGGTGGCGATGCTCAAGCTGTCCGGCAAGGTCGGCGACAAGATGCTGCCGGCGCGGCACTTCATCACACTCGCGCTGCTGGCGACGGTGGTGCTGTTCGGCTGGCTCGGCGGCTGGGGCGCCGCCGGCGGCTGGGCGGCGGTCTCCCTGGTGGCGCTGACCGGCGTCGCCTGCCTGCTCGGCGTGCTGCTGGTGCTGCCGATCGGCGGCGCCGACATGCCGGTGGTGATCTCGCTGCTCAACAGCTACTCCGGCATCGCCGCGAGCATGGCAGGCTTCGTGATCGGCAACTCGCTGCTGATCGTCGCCGGCGCGCTGGTCGGGGCCTCGGGCCTGATCCTGACCGATCAGATGTGCAAGGGCATGAACCGCACGCTGCTGCACGTGCTGGTGGGCGGCTTCGGCGGCGACAGCGTCGACGAGGACGCCAGGGAGTACTCCAACATCCGCGCCTACTCGCCCGAGGACGCGGCGGCCGACCTGCAGCTGGCCGACAAGGTCATCTTCGTGCCGGGCTACGGCATGGCGGTGTCGCAGGCGCAGCACGTGGTCAAGGAGCTCGGCGACCTGCTGCAGGCGCGCGGCTGCGAGGTCTCCTACGCGGTGCACTCGGTGGCGGGGCGGATGCCCGGCCACATGAACGTGCTGCTGGCCGAGGCCGACGTGCCCCACGAACAGCTGTTCCCGACCGAGGAGATCAACTCCGAGTTCAAGGAGACCGACGTCGCGATCATCGTCGGCGCCAACGACGTCGTGAACCCGGCCGCGATCGACGACCCCAACTCCAAGATCGCCGGCATGCCGATCCTGCTCACCCACGAGGCGCGCGCCGTGTTCATGATCAAGCGTTCCTTGAGCCCCGGCTACGCCGGCATCAAGAACCCGCTGTTCGAGCGCGACAACTGCTTCATGTGCTTCGGCGACGGCAAGGAGTTCGTCCAAGGCGTCATCGAGGCCCTGAAGAACGCCTAGGGGTCAGACATCGATTGAAAACAGGGGTCGTACCTCTCTTTTCTTGAAACAGGGCCTCCGCGCGCTGCGCGCGCGGAGGCCCTGTTTCAAGAAAAGAGAGGTACGACCCCTGTTTTCAATCGATGTCTGACCCCAGGACGATGCAGTCGATGCCGAAGTAGTGCTTGGGGGGGCGTGATCGGTCGTTCGAGCCGGTGACCAGCACGCGGAGCTTGAAGGAGGTGCCGAGCTGGTGGACACCGAGGTCCACCGGCTCCATCTCCTCGACCGAGGGCGCCCAGGTGTCGACGCCGCTGGCGACCGCCTCGCCGTTCACCTGGAACGCGAGGATGCCGTAGTCCCAGCTCTTGGTCGGCTTGACCTTCACGCGGTAACGGCCGGGTTCCTTCACCGGGAACTCCAGCTCCACGAACTGCCCCGGCTCGGTGGCGCGGACCCACAGGTGGGCGCCGCCGCTCCAGCCGGCGCCCAGCCCCTGGACCTGCCAGCCCTCGGCGGCGTCGCCGCTCACTCCGTCCAAGTCCTCCGCCTCGACCGCGCCTGGCAGGGGGACCGGGATCCCGCCCCGGTTCTGCAGCCACAGGTAGTCGAAGCCGATCGCCCCGGCCTCCAGGCACTCCACCGTCAGCTCGTGCTCGCCGGCGTCGAGCTCGGCCTCCTCCCAGCCGAGGCTGAGCATCCGGGTCGCGTGCCGCGTCCGCAGCGACACCGCCTCCTCGCCGCGGATCGCCGAGCCGCTGCCGCCGCCGTCGCCGAGCTTCAGCGGACGGCCGTCCAGGAGCACGCGGACCACCCCGCCGTCGGGCCGGTGCCGGGCGACCAGGTTCAGGCGGTAACGGGCGGCCGCCGCGAGCTCGAAGGGCACCCTCAGGACGTCCCCCGGCGCGGCCGTCCACTCCAGCACCCGACCGCGCGAGGCCAGCGGCTCGGGGGCGCGCCTGGCCGCCGGCGTCTCGGCCGCCTGGTCCTCCAGGTGCGCGGTCCACGAGTTGGCGGCGGCGCCGGCGGCGTGCGGCTCCCATCGCGGCAGCGGCGGCACCACCAAGTCGGCGGCCGAGATCGCCGGCGTATCCGCCACCGCGCCCGGCCGCGCGTACCACCACGCCATGCGCGCGTAGTGGATCGGGAAGTCCTGGCGGTGCGGCCACAGCTCCATGCGGAAGTCGACGAAATGCCGGAACAGCAGGTCGTCGAGCACGTGGAAGCGCTGGTTGACGACGTAGCCGGAGGTGCCCGGCCCCGAGTCCACCGGCTGGGCGCAGTAGGGGTGGTCGAACAGGTCGGGCCGGCTCCAGGAGTAGTTGTAGTAATCCTCGGAGCCGGTGCCGAACAGCACCGGGAAGCTGGGGTCGTCGACGAAGACCTTCTCGTCGCCCTCGCCCCACCAATTCCCGGCGGGCGTTGGGATGCGCGAAGGGTTGACGATCAGCGAAGCCACGCCGACCAGGCGGCCGACACCCTCCGCCCGCAGGAACTGAAGGTCGACCGGCCGGTTCTCGACCAGCTCGATCGGCGGACCCTGGCGCCAATCGGCGCGGAAGTGCAGCGAGCGCTCGTCCCAGGTCCACGGGGCGACGTGGTGACGCTCCTCCACCCGCAGCTCCTGGCCGCAGCGGTTCTCCAGCTCGAGCTCGGCGCCCGCGGCGAAGGGCATGACGAACAGGCAGTAGAGCCAGCCGTCCGGCGTCACCGTGATCGCCAGGCTCTGGTGGGGGTGCTGGCCGGGGAACACGCCGAAGAAGTCGCCCACCGGCGCGACCACCTCGGGCTCGCCGCCGTCGAAATTCAGCCGCAGCACCACGCCGCGCAGGACGGCCGCGAGGTCGTCGCCGTGGAAGCGCAGCGCGAGCTCGGTGACCGCCCCCGGCCGCGGCGACTCCACCAACGGACGCCGGAGGGTAGCGCCGGCGGCGATCCGCGCTCCGATGGTGGTGCCCTGGCCGCCGGCCGCGGAGCGCGGCCGGAGCAGCCGCGCCGCCACGTCGGTCAGGAGCGGCGCCATCCCGGCGAGCCGGGCTTCGTCGAAGCTGCGGACCTCGACGCCGGCGGCGTAGCGGCGCACCTCCAAGTGGTAGAAGTGCAGCTCCTGCAGCCGGCCCTCCCAGGTCACGCGCAGCCCCGCCGCGAAGGGGACCGGGAAGTAGTCGGCGTCCTGCTGGACGAAGGCGTCGCCGGTGAAGAAGTCGAGGCCGGTGCGGTCGAACCAGATCTGGCTGCGGCGGGCGAGGAAGTCGTAGCCGCTGCCTTCGAAGAAGGGCTCATCGCTGCCGTCGAGGTAAGCGCGCAGGGTGCCACCCATGCCGGCGGACCAGCCGCGGACCACCGCGCCCGGGCCCTCGACGTCGCACAGCAGGAACTCGCCGACGCCGTCGGCGCCGGGCTCGCGCAGCACGGCTTCGAAGCCGGGGATCGGCTCGCCGCCGAAGCCGTCGGCGTTCGAGAACCAGCCCTCGGCGTCCTCGGCGGTCGAGCGGCGGTCGTAGCTCGAGTACTGGACGAGGCGGTAGTCGTGGTCCGGGAGCCGGGCCAGCCGGGCCAGGTCGGCCATCTCGCCGAGCAGGGACTCCTGGGTAATGGCGGGCTCCTGGGGCGGAGTCAGGAGCAATAGGAACAGGAAGAGCGCGGTCGGCATGGCGGCGCCAGCATGCCAGAGAGCGAGCTTCCCCGCTGCCCGGAAACTAGAGGTACGACCCCAGAAAACAATCGACGTACGACCCCGGCCTTAGAATCCCCGGCCATGTTGGTCTCCCTTCGAACGGCGGCGCGGATGGGCGGGTTCGTCCTGTGGACGGTGTTCGCGGCCGGGCTGGCGCTGCTCGGGCGGATCGTGCTGCTGCCGAGCCGGACGGCTCGGGCGCGCTGGGGGGCTTATTCGGCCAGCTGGTGGGGCCGCGGGTGCTGCTGGATGGCGGGGTTGGAGCTGGTGGTCGAGGGGCCGCGGCCGCCGCCGGGCTCCTTCGTGGCCGCCAACCACGTGAGCTGGGCCGACATCTGGGCCCTCGGGGCGGCCTGCCCGGCGATGTTCATCGCCAAGGTGGAGATCTCGACCTGGCCGATCATGGGCTGGCTGAGCAAGCTGGGGTCGACCCTGTGGATCGACCGCCGGCGCATGCGCGACACCGCGAGGATGCGCGAGGAGCTGCGCGACTACCTCGGGCGCGGCGTGCGCATCCACATGTTCGCCGAGGGCGGCGCCGGGGACGGCGTGCGCATCCGGCCCTTCAGGCCGCCGCTGTTCGAGGCCGCCGCGGCCCTCGGCGTGCCCTGCGTGCCGGCGGTCCTGCGCTACCAAAAGGAGGACTTCTGGTGGCCGGAGGACGCCGTCCTGGCGCGCCACTTCCTCCGCTGCCTGGGCCTCCCGCGCTCCCGGGTGCTGGTCCGTTTCGGACTGCCGGTCACCGGGATCGGGGACCGGAAGGAACTCGCCGCGGAGCTCCAGCGCCGCTCCGAGGAGCTCTACCTGGACTCCGAAGCCCGCTTCAGCGGGGCCTGGCAATCCGTGAGCAGCGCGTCGATCTCGAGGTCCTGGAGCAGCCGCAGGAGCTCCTCCGAGCAGTAGTTGAGCTCGGCGGTCATGCTGCGGATGGCGTAATCGGGGACCCCCTCGCTGCTGGCCTGGAGCAGCCGCGCGCCGACCTGGTGCAGCTTGCGGTGCGGCTCTTCCAGGGCGTCGAAGCCGGGCTTGCCGACGAAGTCGCGGCCGATGCCGTAGAACCACTGGCCGAAGCGGCAGCGGTAGGGGCTGATGCCGACCGCGTCGAGGCTGCCGACCAGGCCGCTCGACTTCACTCCCAGCACCCGGTCCATGACCGCCTTGCGCCAGCGGATGTGGTCGATCTCGACGTGCCGAAGCAGGCCGATCGGCATGCTGCACCAGCGCCGGCCCTGGGCCACGAAGCCGATCAGCTCGTCGAGCGGCAGCGGCTCGCTGATCCAGAAGCCCTGGGCCTCGGTGCAGCCGGCGTGCAGCAGGTACTCGAAGACCTCCTCGGTCTCGACGCCCTCGGCCACGACCTTCAGGTCCATCTCGTGGGCCATGCGGATGCTCGCCAGGGCGATGGCGGCGCAGCGCCCGGAGTGGGTCAGGCCGTTGATGACCTCGCGGTCGATCTTGACCACCGAGAAGGGCAGCCGGTGCAGGGTGTCCAGCGAGGAGTAGCCGGTGCCAAAGTCGTCCATCGCCAGCGCCACGCCGGCTTCCACCAGGGCCTCGATGCTGGCCTGGAGGGTCTCGGCGTTCTGGGCCACCGCGGTCTCGGTCAGCTCCACCTGGATCTGGTTGGCCTGGACCAGGCCGGAGTGGACCGCGCTGAGGATCAGCGCCACCATGTCCGGGTTCTCCAGGTCGTCGGCCGTGACGTTGAAGGCGACGTGGAAGGCGCCGAAGGCGTCCACCAGCTTGCGCTGGTCGAGGCACAGCTTGGAGAACATGTGCTTGGCGATCTCGGTGACCAGCCCGGCCTCCTCCGCCTGGGGCAGGAAGCTGCCCGGGAGGAGCACGCTGCCATCCGGCTGGCGCCAGCGGATCAGCGCCTCGCAGCCCGAGACGCGGCCGGTCAGGAAGGAGACCTTCGGCTGGTACCAGAATTCGAGCTCGTCGTTCTCGACGGCTCGAATCAGGTCTTGGGGACGGATCTGGGGCATGAAGGTGATCTCCAAGGGGAGGAATCCGAATCTGTTTCGGCTGGAACTCCGATTCCCTTGACCCGGACCGCGCCGGCGCCGGGGAGCCGAGCTCCCGGCTCAGGCGGCGCTCTCTCCGACCTTCGCCCGCTCTCCCTTGAGCAGCGCCTGGATCTCCAGGTCTTGGAGCAGGCGCATGAGCTCCTCGGAGCGCTGTAGCAGCTCGGTGGTCATGCTGCGCAGGGCGTAGGTCGGCACGTGGTCCACCTCCGCGGCCTGGATCAGCCGGTCGCCCACCTCGTGCAGCTTGCGGTGCGGCTCCTCGAGGCCGTCGAACATCGGGTCGCCGGCGAAGGCGCGGCCGGTGCCGTAGAACCACTCGCCGAAGCGGCAGGACTGCGGCTCGCTGCCGAGGCAGTTGTCCTTGCGGGGGTACTGGAGCTGCCGCACTCCGAGGACCCGGTCCATGACCGACTTCCGCCACTGGATGTGGTCCATCTCGACGTGCCGCAGCAGACCAACCGGGAACTCGCACCAGCACCGGTTCTCGCCGATGAAGGCGATGGCCTCGTCGATCGGCTTCGGCCGGCAGATCCAGTAGCCCTGGGCCTCGGTGCAGCCGGAGTGGTGCAGGTACTGGAACACCTCCTCGGTCTCCACGCCCTCCGCCACCACCGCCATCCCCATCTCGTGGGCCATGCGGATGCTGGCCATGGCGATCGCGGCGCAGCGGCTGGAGTCCATCAAGCCCTTGATCACGGCCTGGTCGATCTTGACCACCGAGAACGGCAGCCGGTGCAGGGCGTCGAGCGACGAGTAGCCGGTGCCGAAGTCATCCATGACCAGAGTCATCCCGGCGTCCACCAGGGTGCGGACGTTCTCGACCAGCAGCCCGTGGTCATCGGCGACGGCGGTCTCGGTCAGCTCGATCTGGATCTGCTCCGGGCGCAGGAGGCCGGTGTGGATCCCCTGCAGCAGCAGCTCGATCATCTCCTCGTTCTCGAGGTCGTGGGCGTTGACGTTGAAGGCCACGTGGATCCCGCCGACCTCCTGATCGATGCGCGCTTGGTCCCGGCACAGCACCGGGAACATCCGCCGCGAGATCTCGGTGATCAGGCCGCTCCGCTCCGCCATCGGCAAGAAGGCCCCCGGCAGGACATAGCTGCCATCGGCCTTGCGCCAGCGGATCAGGGCCTCACAGCCGGAGATCCGGCCCGTGAGGAAGGACACCTTGGGCTGGTAGAAGAATTCGAACTCCCCGGCGTCGAGGGCTCGAAGGACATCAGCAGGTCGCAGATCGGACATGGCGTGAGGGGGGGCGGTGAAGACTCCAGGTGCTCCATCGGTCGGCCGGCCCGAAACCTGGAATCCCGCCGGGGCGGGGTCCTCAGAAGCCCTCGATGACCGCCTTGCCGGCCCGCCGGGAGACCAGGGCCACCGCCAGGCCCGCGCCGGGGGCGGGGGCGCCGGCGGTCATTGACCGCCCCACGGCCTGGGGGCGG